>NZ_JBVJFA010000006.1:0-284917 GCF_055588085.1 Streptomyces sp. NPDC046303 | reverse complement strand
TTTTTCCCACACATGACCCTTTTCAGCTCTCACATGGGGCAAACGAACCGCCTCCGCTACGCTCGGCGGGGCTGGGCTTCGCCCAGCCAGGGCCGGCCCTTCGGGCCGTGATCCTCCGCTTCGCTTCGGACTGGTCCGGGTTCCGCTTCGCGGACCCAGACCTCCCGTGCGTAGCACGGGAGGTGACCTCGTTTCACGAGGTCCGGGCCTGCGGCCCGTTGGGCGGGTCCGCTCGCTCCCCGCCCTGGTCCTTCCGGCCCCGCCTCCAGGACCGAAGGCCCGCTTCGCGGGCCTGGCTGGCAGCAGGGTGGACGGGGCTGATGTGCGCGGCCAGCAGCGCCCTGTCAGGGTGCGAAGTACCAGCAGTACAGAGGCTGACGAAGGCCCTCTGCCCCGCGGGCCAGACCTGCCAACTCTGTCAGGATCTCGACCGCTGTCTCGGCTGACACACCCTCGTCCTTGACCGCGGCAAGCTCAGCCCATGCACCCGCAACCTCAACGAGGCGGCCGCTGCTCGCCCGCACCAGAGCGGAGCACAGCCCGGAAGACAGCTGGAACACCGTGAAGCCGTCATTCTTCATCGGCACCACATCACGCGAGCCTGCAGCCACGCCCCCTGCCAGCAGGACCTCCCAGTCCGCCACCGCATCATCGGGAAAGAAATCCGAGCACGCGAACGAGGGAAATCCATGACGGCGCTGCCGCGGCCCGACCTGAGCAGCCACCTCATCATCCGGTGCCACGAAGAACTCGACAGTGATAGGCATGACCCGATCATGCCAGCCCCCACTCCGCAGGGGTGATTCATTCTGATGTCCAGATTGAAACTGGCCTAGGGGGTATGCCGCGCTGAGGCTCAGCTCGCAGAGTGGTGTCGTGGATCAGTGATGGATCAGTGAAACTGCGCAACGCTCAACCAACCTGCAGTCGCTCGTTGTTGAGATCCGCAGCCCCCCGTCCGACAAGAACGTCATCGCTTGTCACCGCCAAAGCCGCAACGACCTGTCACCATCACGGCCACACGTCGGCCACGTCACCAGGGCGAAAGGCGCTCCAGGACAGTGACAGCAGACCGCATCCGCTGACTATGAGCGCAGGTGGCGAAGCTCGCGCAGTCCATAGTCCGGCGGCAGCCATCCCTTCTTCCGCCTCTCGATGGTCTTCCGGGTATGAGGAGGCGGGTAGGGGCAGCCCTGCATCAAATCGGGTTCAGCTCCGGCCAACGAGAGCCGGTAGTGAGCGGTGTACACGGGCCAGATGGTCTTCTCTGGCTCCTTCGCTCTCGGCATCTTCCCACGCCGGCCCCGACGTGGCTTGGGGTGCGGCGGCTGGGGCGGGCGGAGCTTACAGCTCTCGGCGAAGGCGGTCAGGGACGGTAGTCCCTCGCCCCCGCACATGAGGAGTCACCACGAAACGCGGACGCGGCAAAGGACTTGTACGGCCCTCGAAACGAGCCGCCGCCACCCAACGGCGCACCGTACGGACCGAAACCCCGAGCGCCGACGCCACCAAACGCACATGCGCCGACGTCAACCCACCCCGGGCATCCAACGCCATCAAACGGACAACCGCGCCCTCACGACCCACCCCAGACGGCAGAACCCCACCGACCCCCGCGTCGTCCTCCGGCAGCACAGCCACCGCACACCACCACCCCGGCCCGACCCCGGCCAACAAAACGGCTCATCCCAATGACACCGCCAGAAAACGGGCTACAGACCTAAAAGCCGCGAACGCAAGACAACAGCCGGTGGCCTGCGGTATACCGTCTTGGTCGACGCCGACGGTGAGCCCCACTCGTACGGCTCGTTGGCCCGCCAGGCGCCCGCGCACAGGTACCGGGACCCGCTTGTGGTCCCCCTCCCAACACGCATTCCGCTGCGTCCGCGGGCGCTTGCCGTACACGTCATAACGGCGCGGGAGCAGCAGCGCACTCCGCCGCATCCGCTTAGGGCGTCCTGGAGCCGTATCCAGCTGGCGGCCAGACGGGGTCGCCGCCCCACGTGTCCTCAGCGGTCAGCGTGAGGACCAGCCGCCCGTCCACCACGGCTGCGGCCACGTCCTCATCGTCGACGGCGGCCTCGGCGAAATCAGCGGGTGCGACGCGGTCGAGCAGGAAGACGAAGTGGAGGGCGAAGGGCGAGCCGTACGAGTGGGGCTCACCGTCGGCGTCGACCATGAAGTTGGCCCGCCAGGCGCCCGCGCACAGGGTCCACACGAGATCACCGAGGAACTCCGCGCCCATCAGTGGGTCCGCGCCGTCGATCAGCACTGCAACGTCTTGCTTACCGTGCCCAGGCCCGTGCCAGTCGCCGAGGCAGTCCACCATGGCGTCCCAGTTGTGTCCGAAGTAGCCGGGGAACCCCAGTTCACGGGCGAACGCCCGGTACAGACAGCCCTCCTCGTGCAACTCCTCGCCGTCCAGGCGCAGAACGATCCCACCCTGGGCCCGCAACTCGGCCTCGGCCCCGGACACCCAAGGGTCGGCGGAGGAGGTAAAGGTGACCCACGGCGATCGGCGTTCGGTGAGGGTAGGAAGGAAGCTGCTCATGCGCCATGCTCGCACCCCGCCCGTCCGGGACGCATCCCGGATAACACGCGCGACCTGCGCGGTTACAGCGAAGTCGGGAAGCCACCACTGACCCGGGCCCGGACGCCCGCCAAACCCCATAGCCACCGCAACCGGCTGACCAGCAACACACACGCCGATGACACCGAACACCACGCATCAAAATGTCACCACCAAGAGAAAACCCACCCCTGAGCAGCGAAAACAACGACAACCCGAAATGACAACTACCGCTGCGACTCAGCGACAATCACCCGCGGTGTCGCAATCGAGGCACAGGCCTTCGCCGAAGGCCTCGACCGCGTCGCCAGCCGGCTGCACGCCGTCGACCCCATCCGGCACCCCGCCAGGGTGTGGTCGGGGTGGCTGCGCGGGGAGCACGAGGCCGAGCACCGGGCCGCCGTCCTCGCCGACTTCGGCCGCCGCGCCGGACGCGCCGTGCTCGCCAACTGCCGGGTCCTGGGCGAAGGCGTCGACATCCGGGCCGTCGACTCCGTGGCCCTGATCGACCCCAAGGGATCCGCCGTCGACATCGTCCAGGCCATCGGCCGGGCCCTTCGCCAAAAGCCGGGAGAAGGGAAAATGACCACCCTGATCGTTCCCGTATTCCTGCGGGAGGACGAGAAACCCGAGGACATTCTCACCTCGAAATCATATGGCCCCCTTATTCGGGTACTGAATGGGCTCAGGGCACACGATGAGCGTGCCGTGGAAATACTTGCAATTCCCCAGGAAAACCAGAAACGCATCGTGCAGCCGTCGCCTCTGGTCGGTAAGCCGCCCGCCGAGGGCGAGGAGGAGGACCGGCTGCTGCTCCGGTTCGCGGCCCCCCGGGACCCCGCGCCGATCGCGAAGTGGATCAGCTACCAGGTCTTCAACGCCGAACGCCAGGACTGGCGCCGAGGCGTCGAGGCCGCGTTCCGGTACCCCGAGCGCGAGGGCCACCTCCAGGTCCCCTACGACCACACCGAAGGCCTGTACCCGCTCGGGCGGTGGCTCTCCGACCAGCGCAGGACGTTCCGCGCCGGGGCCATGACCGGGGAGCGGGCGGACGAGCTCGAGGAACTCGGGATCGTGTGGGACACCGCCGACGCCGCCTTCGAGACCAACCTCGCCGCCGCGCGGGCCTACTTCACGCTGCACGGCACCCTCGCCGCCCCACGGGGCGCTGCCATCCTCGACATCCAGATCGGGCAGTGGCTCACCAACATCCGCCGGCCGGGCGGACTCGGGAAGGACCCAGTGCGCGCCGCACGGCGGGCGGAGGCCCTGGCCGCGATCGACGAGGACTGGAACCCCGCGACGCTGGGATGGACGGTGGACTGGCAGCGACACTACGCCTACCTCACCCAGCTCCTGGGCGAAGGAGCCAGCCTGCGGGCCATCTCCCCCGGGGTAACCCGGCACGGCGAGGACATCGGCCGATGGCTCGCCACCCAACGCCGCGACTGGGCACAGCTGAACGCCGAGCAGCAGGCCCGGCTCGGCAAGCTCGGCGTCACCCCGGCGCCCGTACGGGCCCGCAAAACGCCTGTGAAGACCAGCGCGACCACCACGTCCGGGCGGGGCGCGGAAGCCTTCCACAAGGGCGTCCAGGCCCTTCAGCAGTACATCGAGCGGGAGGGCGGCGGCGCTCCGGGGCGGGCCCATGTCGAGCGGCTCCCGGACGGGAGCGAGCACCGGACCGGGGTGTGGCTGGCCAACCAGCGCCAGCGGCGTGCCCGGCTCGACGCCGCGCAGCTCGAAGCCCTCGCCGGGCTCGCGGTGGACTGGGCCGCCTCGTGATTCGGCCCGGTCGCCGTCGGCGGCCGGGAGCGGGGGCGTGGGTTCGGATGCTGTGTACGGTCCCGGATGCGGGCGCTCTCGCCTGTTCCAGAAGACTGGAACAGGGGCGCCGTCGGCGGGGCTGACGGGAGCTGCGGTCAGGCGCCGGGCCCGGCGCCCGCCTCGCGGGCGGCATGGCGCCGCACTTCCTCCGAGGGCGCCACCAGCGGCCCGGCCGGAGGCGGTGCGGGCTGCGGCCGGTACACCGCTCCCCGGAACAAGGTGGCCACGGCGGCCAGTCCGCCCAGAATCGTCAGGACGAAGTCCGCCTGCACCATGCCCAGGCTCCCGGCCCGCCAGGCGGCCGACAGCAGAGCGGCGGCGAGCAGGAGGCCCTGCACGGCGATCCGGTCCCTGCCGGACAGCGCCCACCAGAGCCCCTTCGCCCGGTCCGCCCACGCCCGCATACCCCGCCACCGGCGCCCGCTTCCGCCGCCGGGCGCGGGGGTGCCCGCCGTCACCGGCCCCGCCCCCGCGCCGAGGTCCTGGTCTGGGAGGCCTGTTGCCGGTGTACGGGCACGGCCGGCTCCGAGGGCGCGGCCTGTCCGGGCGCGGGCCCCGACGTGGTAGTGGAGCGGGACCGGGCTGCCGTCGCCGACACCCGCGGGCCGTCCCCGACGGGCGTACCGGGCGGGGTGGTCAGGGCACGCAGGGTGGAGCCGACCAGGCGCCCGGCGAGCTCGCCGGGAGGGCCCAGATGCCAGTCCGTGTTCTCCGTCAGCCCCGCCCACATCCGGCTACGCAGGCCCTGCTCGCCCTCCGGGCCGCGCGCGATGTTCGCCATGCGCGCCGCGAGGAGGGGCCACTGCTGTGCGTTGACCAGCAGCCCCGACTCCCGCTCCGAACCGACGCAGTCCTTCACGATCGACACCAGCCGGCTGTTCGCCGCCTCGCTCACACCGAGCTGTGCCAGGGCCGTCGCCCGGTCGGACAGGTTCAGGTCGTTGGGGACCTGAAGGCCTTCGGTCAGCGGCCCCCCACGCACGCCGCGCGTCCTCGCTCACCCCCACCACCTCCGGCGCGGGCTCCGGCGCGGGCTCCGGCGCAGGATCCGGCGCGGGCTCCGGCGCAGGATCCGGCTGGGCCGGTGTGGGCGGTGCTGCGGAGGGGTCCGGGCCGGAAGCGGGGCGGGCGGCGGGAACCGCCGCGGCGCCCGGAGCGGACCCGGCCGCCTGCGTGCCGCCCTGCTGCGTCAGGAGGGCGGCCACCGCCCGGTCGACGCCGACGCCCTGTCCGTGCGCGGCGGTCAGGAACCCCGCGACGTCAACACCTTGCTGGTCGAGGAGGGCCATCTTGCGGCCATGTCCGGCCAGGCCGGGGAGGCGAGGATCGCGTCGCGGACCATGCCCTCGGGCATCGTCGCCTTGAGCAGGCCCGCCCACCGATCGGTGCCCTCCGCGCTGATGCGCTTCTGGTTGGCCTCCACCGCCTGGTAGACGGTCTTGGCGACCTGGCCGAGCTGCGGCAGGAACGTGCTCAGGTCGACGCCGGCTCTCTGCAGCAGGACCATCTGCCCGGCCATGGCAGGCCAGTCCGCCCCCGACATCAGGTCGGCCAGCACCCCGCCGTCGAGCAGCGGGCGCAGCGCATCGGCGGCCCAGCCCGGCGCGAGTTTCTCCTCGCCCTCGGCGAGTTCCTCCTCCTTGCCCGAGCGCAGTTTCTGGGCGGCGCGGCGCACGGCGTCGGAGATGGTCAGCATCAGCCGGAAGGCCGCCGCAGAGGTCTGGACAGCCTCCGCCAGGGCTTCGGCGAACGGATCAGGGGCGGGCGGGACGGCTTCGGGAGTGGTCAACGGCGGGCTCCTCACGAGAGGGTCAGCGGGACTTGCCCGTGCCCGGCTTCGACGGGCCGGACGTACGGGGCGGCATACCGGTAACGGCGCCGGGCACCGCCGGGCCACGGCGCCACGGTCCGCGACGTCCTCGCGGTGCGCGCCGGACCCATACGGGATGGCGGTGCGCCGGCCGCGGCGGCGGCCTCGCGCAGCAGGCGTCCGGCGTCGGCCGCCGCTTTCGCCTGCGCGCGGTGGGCCTGCGCCTCGTGCCACAGGCGGGAGGCCTCCACCGCCTCCACGAGCGCCACCAGGAGGGTCAGGACCACGGCCGCGCCGCCGCCCCTCGCCACGCGCGGAGCCCGCTCCAGAGCGCGCGCCGACGCCCGCCATCCCGCGCGGGCCCGGCCCGTGAGGAAGCGTGTCCCCGGGGCCCGGCCGGCTTGCTCGAAGGCGTCGGCCGCCGCCGTCAGCCGTGTCCGCACCACCGCCGGGGCGTGCGCGGCGCAGGCCGCCAGGAGGTCGCCGAGCGCGGCCACATCGCCCGCGCCCTCAGCCCGCCCCGAGCGGGCCAGGGCGGCGGCAGCTTCGCGCACCAGGCGCTCCGCCACCGTCCAGTCCGCCGGACCGGCCACCGGCTCGAAGCGCTCCCGTACGCGGGGCAGGGACAAGTCGTAGGCCAGGGAGCCGCCGGAGAACCACACCGGCCTCGACCCGGCATCCGCGCGGTCCCCCGGAAGCGCGACCGCGTACCCGACCAGGGCGCCATCGTCGTCGCGCCGCTCCCGTACGCGAAGGCCTGCGTCGCGCAGCCGGTCCAGGAAATCGGCGTCGTTCCCGGCGAGCGCGGCCGCGGTACGGACGGTGCGCTGAAGAGACTGCCGAGCGGTCTCCAGCAAGCCGCGCCGGTCCGCCTTCGCCATCTCCCCCGTCGACGGCCGGCGCACCGCCGTGCGGTCCTGCGGCGACATCGGGGTCAGCCCCCAGCGGGCCTCAAACCGCCGCGCGACGGCGTGCATCGCGAGGATGTCCCCGCGCAGCCGGGGCTGGCGGCCATCGACCCGGGCCAGGGTCGCCACGAGATGGATGTGGTCCGGGGCATGGCGGACCGCGATCCACCGGCAGGCCTGTTCATCGCCGAACCGGGCGATGCCCGCGGCATCCACCATCGCCGCCGCGACCTGCGCCCATTCCGCGTCCGTCAGGATCCGGTCGCCGGGCGCGTTGCGGACCGAGACGTGCCACACGTGCTTGGCCGGACGAGCGCCGCGCAGCGCCTGAACCGGAGCGTCCAACAGGTCCGCCAGCTCCCCCAGCAGCATCTGCTCCGGGTGGCGCGCCGGGCACGGCAGATGAGGATCCCAGGCGGTCACCAGGTGCGGGTCGGTGTGCTCGTCGCGCTTGCCCGGACCGAACAAGTACTCCAACAGGTCGTACGTGTCGTCGCCCATGTCCGGCTTCTTCGGCATCACGACCTGGTACGCCTCTCCCTCATCACCGCCACCGTCGCCGCGTCCATCCGTGCCACCGCCGCACGCACCTCACCGAGGGCCTCCTCGAGCCCCACCCCGGCGGTACGCCGAGAGCGTCGAGGCGGACCGCAATCTCCCGCAGGCCCGCGCGCGCCTGAACGAGCTCACGCAGCACGTCGGCACGGTCCGCGGAGACGGGCGCCAGGACGTGCTGCGCGACCGCCATCACCGCCTGGCCCGCCCACCCCCCGGCCGACATCCCCTCCCGGTCAGCAGCAGCACGAACGACCGCCAACTCGCTCGGCGTGAAGGCCACGCCCACCCGCTCTGAGCGCCGCACACCCGCCTCCCGCTCACGCCGGCGGCCACCCTCACCAGGCATCCCGTAAACACCCCTTTCAACCCACACCGGCACACCGGAAAAGGGCCCCATGGCCCGGACGAAAACAAGATCAGTCAGCGCGTAATGTTCCATTCCGCACTAACTGGCTGCCAATTTCTAATGCCTGAAAAATCCTCCCAGCACGCCGCACGACACCTCCGCGGAACCACCCCCACGACAGCCCACAACCACCCCAACCAGCGACCCCCAACCCGCCGCGCCGCACGACCGTACGGACACCCCAACCCCCACCCGACCGCCCCGACTGCCCCGGCCACCCGGCGGAGCCCGCCGCCCAGCCCACCCACAACCCCGCCCACCCCCAACACACCACCACCCCGCACACCCACCCCACCAACCACCCACCCCACACGAAGCGACGACCACCCCCTGCTTGAACCGGCTTGTAGGGGGTCTCGAAACGCGTCACGCCGGCACGCCAGACCCGGCGGCGGCGAACGACCATGAGGCCCACATACACATCTGTTCGGGTGGGACACGTCTCTGGTCTGGCAGCACCCGAGCGGAGGCTCGCGGTCGCGCAGCAGACTACTTTCAGCAGGTGCAGCAGCAGCTTAAGATCGCTTGCCGGACGACATGGGAACGCTGACGCGCTCAGTCTCCCGAGGTGAGGAGAGAGCCGTGCAAGTGATCATCCAGCCCCACGGTGAGCCCGTGCAGGCAGGACCTGAAGCCCTCGTCCTGGAGTCCGACAACTGGAACGATTGGGGCTACTACACCAGCTTCACCCTCTGGTACCGAAGCCGCTCGTCCGTGCAGGACCTGGGCTTCGTGAAGGTGGCGGTACGCGACCAGGCCCGCGGCCCCAGCCCGCTCCGGCCAGGTGAGTACAACTACGAGCCGGGCTACCTCTTTTCTCTCGGCCAGAGCGACGTCTATTACGACAACATCAGGAAGCTCGGGTTCAGCACGCGAGAGGACATCTTCAAGACCCTCGGAGACATCGCGCGCGACGACGACAGGTTCAGAGTTGTTCTGGACTTCGATGTGACGCAAAAATCGCTGCTGCGGGATGTGGCGGAGCAGACGGTCCGGGTGCAGTTCAGACGGATCGCGTACGGCGGTGTCCGGCGGAGTGAGTACCGCTTCAGCTACCTGGGCCCCGGCGACGATCCCGCCGACGCCCTCCGCTTCGACGTGGATCCCGAGACCCATCCCTCAAGTAACGTTCATGTCCTCGTCGGGCCCAACGGGGTAGGTAAAACGCACCTGCTCCGCCGCCTGGCGCAGGCACTCGTACGCCCTGATCCGGAGCAGCACGGGCGGGTGATGATGGAACCCACTTCCGCCGCACCGGTCGGTGAACAGTTCGTCAACGTCGTGTCCGTGACCTTCAGCGCGTTCGACCCATTCACCGACGTAACCCCCCTCGCTCGACCCGGCGCCGATCTCGCGCCGGGAGGGGTTGGATATGCCTACGTCGGACTGCGCAACGCTCCCCTCCCTGGGCAGGGGGACAAGGCCCAGCCTGGAGTCCCAACCCACGCGATCCAGCGCGACCGGCTGCAGGAGGACTTCACCAACGCCTTCGAACGCATGAGGCGTCACGAGGGGCTGGTCCGGTGGGTCAACGCAATACGAACGCTCAGCCGCGACCCTCAGTTCGCTCAATGCGCCATCGCCGTGTACGCCAGCAGGCCCGAGGCACCCTTTGAATCCAGGCTCGGCAGGAAGGTGCTGGATCAGCTGATCGAGGACTTCGCGCAGCTGAGTTCAGGGCACGCGATCGTGGTTCTCGCCATGACAGAACTCGTGGGCCGCGTGGTCGAGCAGTCACTGGTGCTCGTGGACGAACCCGAGACGCATCTGCACCCTCCGCTCCTTGCCTCGTTTGTGCAGGCCCTGAGCAACCTGATGACCGAACTCAACGGCGTAGCCATCCTGGCCACACACTCGCCGGTGGTCCTCCAGAGCGTGCCGCGGTCGTGCGTTTACAAGCTGATCCGCGAAGGGGAAGTGCATCGTGCTGAGCGGCCCGAGATCGAGACGTACGGCGAGAACGTAGGCGTGCTCACCCACGAGGTCTTCGGGCTCGAAGTGATGCGTTCCGGGTTCTACGAGGAGGTCGCCCGCGCCGCAGCCTTCTTCGACACCTACGCCGAGGTCATGGACCACTTCGGTGGTCAGCTTGGTGGCGAGGCCAGGGGTATTGTCCGGATCCGGCTCGCGGAAAAGACGGACGGTCTGCGCTGATGTGGCATCTGCCCAGGCCGTTCCACAGCGCGGCACACAGCTACGCGGCCGTCGTCGCCACCACCCGATCCGTCGAACGCCGCAAGCTTCTGCTTGAGGCGATCCCCACGGTTCGGAAGGCCGGCCACGAGCTCCGCCGCGCAGCCGTTGAGAGCACTCTGCACGACCTCGACGAGAAGGACTTCGCCGTCCCCGGAATCGACGGGGACACCTTCGTCGAGTGGGCGTACGACAACGGCATGTCGGCGAAGAAGGGGAAGCGTATCCGCGATGAGCTGATGGCCGCCCCGCGGAACAAACGGTGTCCGCTGTGCAGTCAGGGCACCGTCTACGAGCTCGACCACTTCGTGCCGAAGAGCCTCTACCCCGCCCTGTGCGTCGACCCGCTCAATCTGGTCCCGGCATGTGAGCGCTGCAACAAGCTCAAAGGCAGCATGCAGCCGCGGAGCGCCAAGGACACCCTCCTGCACCCCTACCTCGACCGGATATCCCATGAGCGGTGGCTGGACGCACGCACGGTCCACGAGCCCGACTCCGTGCGACTGGAGTTCTTCGTCAGTCCCCCGGACACCTGGGACACCACCCTCACTAGGCGAGTCGAGAACCACTTCGGGCTGCTCCAGCTCGGCCAGCGCTACGCCCCTGTCGCCAACAATTTGATCTACGGCATGGAAGCTCGGTGGGATGAGCTGCGCCGGCGCGGCGGATCCATGCTTCGCAACCACCTCCTGGAGGACGCGACGAGCTGGTTCAGGAAGGATCCCAACAGCGTCGAAGGGGTCACCTGCGCGACGCTGGCCGACGATGAGGTCTTCTGCCGTACCGGGTCATAGAACGGGCCAGAATGCAGACTACGGGGAGCTGAAGATCAGCCCCCGCCCTGCTTTGCTGCGGCCTGGATCGCTGCCAGCCACCCGGACATGAAGTCCTCGGCCGAGTCCAGTTCTCCGGGACGGCGGAAGACGCCCTCGATGTGCTCGGCCATGACCTCGTTGAGCTGCTCGCTGAGGTGGTCGAAGTAGGGGTCCAGGCACAGGATCAGGATGTTCGCCGCCTCAACCTTGGTGAAGCTCTGGACTGCCGCGATCACAATTTCGCCCAGGCCCAGCTCGTCGATTTTGGCATGGATGGCTTGCTGGCCAGGGGTGTCCGGGAGCAGCAGGCCGTGCATCAGGTACACGCTGCCGCAGAAGCACAGGATGCGGGCGACTTCGCGTGCGCGAGCCAGTCTCTCGGGGCTGACGGCTTCGGCCTCGGCCACCGCGTCACGCAGTCGTGCCTCTCGCAGGAGATGGTCCAGTGTTCCGTCGCGCTCAGCATGCTCAAAGGCAGCAACCAGGGTCTCGGAGTCGAGCCACGGGAACAGGCCGGAGCTGGTCATCGCCTCCGCGAAGCTCTCCCCGCTTACCTCTCCCGGTGGCAGCCCGACCAGGGCGATGAGGTTGACCATGCTGCGCTGGCCACCGCGTGGTGGTGGCTGAATGTCCTGACCGCTCTCGAGGAGCGCTTCACGCATCCTGCCCGGATGACCGAACATGCCGGGCGAGCGCGCCAGGAACTTGTCGGCATCTGCGTAAAGGTCGTCCGTGTCGATGTCGTCACGCGCTCGTCGGGCCTGCGCGATCAGGCGTTGGACGGGGCTCCCACGCAATGCCCAGACGAGTGCGTCACGCACAGCCTCGAAGGGCGGTTCCGGGACCGGCTGACGAGAGTGCACTGTTGGCACGCCGGCTCGCATGTACCAGGCGAGGACTGTGGCCCGTAGGTCCTTGCCCTGCCCGCTGCTGCGTGACAGGACATCGGCGATCTCCACGGTGCGTGGGTCCAGGACGGATGTCGAGCCCCGCCCTCGACCAAGTGCGCTGCGAGCGTGCCGCGGCAGCAGGGAGGCTCCCCGCCAGCGTTCCAGCTGCGCCAGTGATACCGCCAGGCCGCGGTCATGGAGGAGCCCAAGCAGCTCTCGATCCGCTGGGGATGGGCCAGTGCGTGTCACGTCCGCACTTTAGAACCCCGCGAAGTGCCATGGAGCGGTGAATTCGAAGTCTGACTCAATGGGGGCGGCAGTTGGAAGGGCCCGACGTCATGGGCGTCTTCTGGTCATGTGTACACGACGTCCCGCCGATCGGGCTGCGGTGCTCGGCTGCCCCGGGCAGTCGGCAGAAAGGGAAGAGAACTCACCGACATGCTGAACGATGTGATCACCGGCTCGATCGCGGAGCTCCTGGGGGGCCTCGCCGTGGTCCTGGCCCTCTGCCTCGCCACACGGGCCCGTCGTAGCACCCGGCACACGACCGCTCGGGGCGAGGACGGGGCAGCAACGAGACCCGCCCGTACGTACACCTTGATCGGTACGCGGGCCCCGGACGGCCACGCAGTCCAGATCGCCAGCAGCCGCCCTGGTGGAACCGTCATCACCTAGCAGGAGCTGCCCAGTGGCCGCCGAAAGCGGTTCGAGCTGACCCACGCGGTCCTTTCCGACGGCACATACGCCGCGGAACCTCTCGACGGGTACCGCTGAACCGAGCCGCGGGCGCGCCCGTGGTTGCGGCACTCAATGGGGTGGACCTGCCAGGTATGCGAAACCGGTCGGCCGCCGCACGAGTTCCCCGGTCATGAGTGAGGAGAGCGTGATCACGATCGAGATCCGCGGCCACGAGAAGGCCGCTGTTCAAGCCGCGCAACAGGTCTCAGACTTGTTCCTGTCCAGCGGTCCGTGCCGGCTGCAGCGTACGCCCGGTGAGGACGAGGTGCGGGTGTCGGTGTACGTGGACGTCAGCAGGAGCTCTGATCGCCCCTGACTCGCGGGACGCGGGCGCGCTGCACTGAGCCACCGGTGCCGCCACAACCCCGCCCAGGCCGTCCGACCCCGGCACAGTGGGCCGGAGCTGTAAAGATGCTGTTAATCAGCGTCTAACTCGTGGGCCCCGCCCTCCAACACCCCGCCGACCGGCGCACCACCTGGCAGAAACCCTTCGGACGACGATAGCCGGATGGCCAGGTCCCGGCCCGATGCGCCGCAGGGACGGGGAGGGCCGCCTACCGCTCACGGGCGGGGCGGCCCCGGGATGCCGTCAGCCGCTATCAGCCGGCAGGCACGTAGGCCAGGGTGGTGTTCGGGCAGCCCGACGCGATGCGCAGCAGGGCTTCCCGCTCGGCGGGGTCGACAGATAGCCCCCACCGCTTCTTCGTAGCCACCCATTCGCCGATGTACCGGCAGTGCACGGCCTCGATCGGCATCCACTCGGCCGGGTCCTTGTCGGCTTTCTGCCTGTTGGAGCGGGCGGAGACAGCGACGAGGGTGATGTCTGTGTCGATGTCGTTGGCGTACCGGCGGCGCCGCTCGGTCGTCCATCCGTAGCCGCCACTGTCGTGTACCTCGGCTAGTGGGACAAGATGATCAACATCAAGTCCCGCCGGGCCGCTGACGAACGTGTCGTCGTAGTAGGAGTACCAGCGGCCCCCCGACAGGGTGCAGCTCGCTCCCACGGTCGGGGCGTCGATCGCCTCGCGAGCAGCACGTCGGCCCTCGCCGAGCAGCCGTTCTTGCAGAGTAAGCCCGGGACGCGGTGGCAGGGTTGCCCCTGCTCCGTCTCCCCGGGCTTCTCGCCGAACCCGCCGTGCGCCTCTCGGCGCAACGGGCTCTCCACGACACCTGCCATCAGGCGGGTTGCGTCCATGGGTTGGGGACCTTGCTGCCGCGATGGCGGTACCGCACGATCGGGATATCCGCGATCCTTCGCAGCTTGACCTCGCCCGCCGTGATCGGCTGCCACTCCCCGGAGGGCGTGATCAGCCGCCGTCGGACGTCTCCGAAACTCCAGTCGTGCCGTGATCGCAGCATCCGTACGACTCTCCACCAGGTGAACGCATCCACCATGGCGAAGACCCGTTTCGCGATCGCGTACTTGAAGTACTGAGCCCATCCGTGTCTGATCAGGTTGAGCCTGGTCAGCACGTGCTCCATGTCGTGCTGCGACAGCCTGTGGGTCAGGGTACGAACCTTCATCTTGACCGAGCGCACGGCGCGCCGGGAGATGTCGGTGTAGACGTGCCACTTGTTCGTCCCTCGCTTGCGGCGCCACTGGATGCGGAACCCCAAGAAGTCGAACCCCTCGCTCAAGTGGACGATCCGGGTCTTGGCTGGTGACAGCCGCAACCCGATCCGCGCCAGAACCTGTGCGATCTCGTCGCGCAACGCCGTGGTGTCCTGCTCGGTCCCATGGACCATGACCGCGAAATCGTCCGCGTAGCGGACGATTCGCCATCTCGGCAGTCCATCGCGGCGCCGGTTGCGCCTCAGCCGGTCGGTGGACAACACCCCGCCGTCTTCCCATGCCCCGTGCAGGTGCTCGTCTAGCACTGACAGAGCGATGTTGGCCAGCAGAGGGGACAGGATGCCCGCTTGCGGTGTCCCGGTCAGGGTGTCCCGTTGCTCGCCGAGTTCCGTCAGGATCCCGGCTTTCAGGAACGCCTTCACCAAGCCCAGGACCTTCTTGTCCTTGATCCTTCTCCTGACCCGATCCATCAGTGCGGCGTGGTCGATCTCGTCGAAGCACGCCTCGATGTCCGCGTCCAGCACCCAGCGGTAGCCCTTGGTGCCAAAGGAGTGGATCTCGGCAATCGCGTCCTGCGCCCGCCGCATCGGCCGGAACCCGTACGAGACCGGCTTGAAGCCGGCCTCGAAGACGGGCTCCAGCACCAGCTTCAGCGCAGCTTGGACAACCCGGTCCGCTACGGTCGGAATCCCCAGCCGCCGCACCTTGCCTGACCCGCCCGGCTTGGGAATTTGCTTCTCCCGCACCGGAAGGGCTCTGAACGCCCCCGACTTGAGCCGGGCGCGAAGGTCGTCCAGAAACCGAAGAACCCCGATCTGCTCTTCCACGTCGGCGACCGTCAGATCGTCGATGCCGGCAGTACGAGCCCCCTGGTTCCCCGCGACCCGGTCGAACGCTTTCGTCAGCGTCGCCGGGTCGTGCACGAGGTTGAACAGGTCGTCGAACCGGCGGCCAGGATCGGCCGCCGCCCAACGGTGAAGTTTGGCCTGCATCTCCGATACCCGCTGCCGGGGCCCCAACGGAGCCTCGTCTGGCAGTGCACCGTCATTCGACGGTGCGTCTTTCGGCATTGCAGCCTCCTCCCCTCTCGATATCGCTGCCGCCCTTCCCCATGTGCCGGGCTCTCCCCGGCTCGGAGTACTACGGCGGCTCCGCCCCACCAGGCCATTCGGCGGTCGATGCGCCTATCCCCTCCAGCACGGCTGGCAGCCGCAGGTCAGGGAACCGCACCTGGTGGTTCCCGTGTTCACTGTGATTCGCTCGATGGAGTAGGAGCCCGGCTATGTCCCCGCGGCATCGCCATGAGTACGCCGCAGACATTCCTCATGGCCTCCGGGTCAGCGACAACAGACCTCCCCAGGAGTTCCGACCACCCTTGTAGGTGATCGTGCGCACCGCATCCGGCCCATATCCGCCAGGTTGGAGCCGGTGGAAGAGTGAAGGACGTAACGACGCCGGTTCCTCGCGTACTCCTCTCCATCACGCTCGTCGGACCCACGTCATCTGGCAGTGCTGACGCGTCCCGTCTTTGTCAGGGCTGCTCCCGTCCTCCCCGGCATCACCCGGATCAGACTGCCCTCAGCTTCACCGTCCTGCTGCGACAGGATCGGTGGCGAAGGTCTCTCACCCTCGCTCGAATCACAGCGCCTCACGGCGCAAGTCGTCGTCCTTCCAGTGCGGGTACAACTCCCGCTTGTACCCGTCGCGGATCTCCTCCGCGATCGGCAGAGAGGTGATCGCCTCCGTGAGTGTGTACTCGTCTGCGTGAGCCGTCGTCGGGGCGAGGACGGCGAAGGCCAGGGCGGCCGCGGCGAGGCCGCGGGCAAGATTCTTGATCACCACCTGGTGATAGCGCGCCCGGCCACGCCCTCTCGCCCCTGTCGCACGATGCCTCACTCCGCTGGGCGAGCGGATTCACCGCAAAACCGATCATGCACAAGGACATGCACCCCGCCGCTCCGGCAGTCGGCGGGTCCGGCCGGGGTCGGTGCACGAGGTCAGGGGTGGAGGTAGCTGTTGAGGTAGCTGCGCGCCGCGGCCTCGCTCGTGCCGAGCGCGACCGCCACCTGCTCGATCGGTACCTCCCCGGCGGCGAGCTCATACGCCGCGTCCTGCCCGGCCTGGGCGATGACGTACCGCAGATCGGCGAGTGCCTTGAGCGCCACCAGAGGCTCCTCGGCGGCCAGGCCGTCGAGCCGGCGCACGAGTTCCGTGAGGAGACCGGTGAGTTCCGTAGGGAGTGGGACAGCCGCGTCCCGGATGACCGACAGGTGGGCGTCGTAGTCCTTGACCGGCCCCGACAAGTCGACGTCCGACTCATAGAGGGGCTTGTCGTCCGGGAGGGTGGTCCAGTCGAGCGGGTACTCGGCCATGCCCCGCCAGCCGCAGGAACAACTGCCCCGCAAGACCGCGGCCCGGGGCCGGCCGAACCGGCCGTCGTAGACATGCCACTCCGTCGACGACGGCACGTCCGAACCGCTGCCCACGTCGAAATAGACCCGCCCCGGCTCGCTGCCATCAGCAAGCAGCACCCCCACCGACCCCGTATGCGCGGCCCCCAACGCCTCCAGCACCCTGTCCACCACAACCCCACCCGCCCGCCATCCCCGGCCGGCCGCGCGGCCGGCCCTACGACGTCCAGGCTGCCCGGACCAGACCTCGGACGCACAGGGATCCACCGAAAGCGGTACGGACGGATTCGGTCGAAGCTGGCCAGCTAACGCGAGACAAGGCCCGCTGACAGTGCGCTGTGCTGCTGACTTACCCCGCCGCCGCCCACGCTTGTGTCTGCTGGAAACACTCTGCACGCTGGCACCGGGGGCGTCCCGACGTGTAGTTCCCGGGACGGGACTTACTGATCGTTTCAGAATGGGTTGGGCTGGGCTTCTTGCGCTTGGCGATGAACCTGGTGTGCAGCATCTGCCTGGCGGCGGTGTTCGGGGTGTCCAGTCCTCTCTCGTTCCTGCCTGTGGGCTCCGGCGCGCACTTGTGCTGGCTCACGGCGCCGGTGGTGCTTGCCACGGCCCTCCGGATCCAGCACCGCGCGCTCGTCCGGTAACCGACCGTCTGGACGGTGTCGGCCGGCGGGCACGGCTCTGCGGCGCTCGCAAGGCGCACCCTTCCGGTCAACCAGGGACAATGGCGGGGAACGCACACTTCCTAGTCAGAAAGTCCGGCATGAACGACTCCGCCTTCAACATTCGCGAATGGGGCGAGGAGATGGCACCGCTGGCCGTCGCATTCGCCGACGGCTTCGAGGAGGTGCATTCGTATTCGCCGGGCGAGTACAGGGTGGAGACTGTCACGGCGCAGGACGGCGCCCGGGCCGTCGCGCTGCTCGCCGGGGAAGGCGTCACCGGTGCGCTCCTGGAGTATTACGCGACACTCGGCGCCGTCGAGCTACCGGACTTGCACATCGGCATCTGGATCGCCGACGCCGAGCGGGTCGCCGAGGGCATCCTCTCCGACGCCCTCATGCCAGTGACTGGAGCGGTCGACGACACGGTGACGGTGTTCGCCACCGACGGCGGCGGGAACCTGTATGCGGTCAGCCCCTCCACCGGATCCGTCTGCCACCTCATCGGCGGGGCCTGGGACGGCACCAGCCTCGACGTGAGCGAGACCGGCTACCGCGTCGTCGCCCCTGACCTGTGGGCCTTCCTCGACCAACTCCGCCAGAACCTCCGGCGGGCCCTCGCAGAACGGCCGGCCCTGAAGGCAAAGGTGACGTGCTGCGACAACAGCGAAAGCCATGTCGTCAGCGACGCCTGGTCACCGGAGTACCTCCGCTGAGAGCTCCGCCGGCCGCACCGGTCGAATCAGAGGGACTTTCGAAGGCGCCGGAGGCAGATGATGCCTCAGGCGAGGTGGAGCAGGCCCTGGTGAAGGTCGGCGTGTTGGCAGGCGGTTGAACTGGTGGAGCCAGGCGAAGGCGCGCTCCGCGACCCAGCGCACTTTGCCGCGGCCGGAGCCGTGGGCGTGGCCGCGTCGGGCGATCATCGGCTTGAGCCGCGCTTCCAGAGTAGGCGGCGGTACTTGTCGAAGTCGTCGCCCCGGTCGGCGTACAGGCGCCGGGGCCTTTGCCGCGGGTGTCCTCGCAGTCCGCGGATTGGCGGTATCGGGTCCAGCAGGGGCAGCAGCTGGGTGATGTCATGGCGGTTGCCGCCGGTGAGCGTCACGGCGAGCGGAGTGCCGCAACGGTCCACGATCACATGGTGCTTGGAGCCGGGGCGGGCGCGGTCGACGGGCGAGGGGCCGACATGATTGCCCCCTTTGAGGGCCCGGACGTACGAGCCGTCCACGGCACAGTCGTCCAAGTCCAGCAGGTCCGCGCGGCGCAGTTCGGTCAGCAGCGCGGTATGCAGGCGGGGCCGGACGCCGGCCTCGGTCCAGTCCCGCAGCCGGCGCCAGGCCGTCACGCCGGAGCAGCCCACGGCCTGCGCGGGGACATCGCGCCAGGCGACACCGGTCCGCAGCACGTAGACGATGCCAGCCAGGGCCGCCCGGTCCGGAACTCGCAGCCGCCCGGGGTGGCGGTGATGCCGTCGCGGAGCGGGCGGCAGCAATGGAGCCACCCGCTCCCACAGACCATCCGGAACAAGATCAACACGCACCCGGACAGCCTGCCGACCAAGATCGCCAAGAGCAAGAAGCCCAGCCCAACCCATTCTGAAACGATCACTTATGCGATCAAGCCGATCACTGCGGTGACGAGGTTGGCGATCGGGCCGCCGACGTTGCCGACGACGTCGGCTGTCTTCTGAAGCGAATCGCCGAAGACCTGGAGCACGTTCCTGCGCGGTGTGCCGGAGAGAGCTTCCTCTTGGAAGGCGGTGAGGTCCCTGCTCACTTGCTCGGCCTCTGCAGCGGGCAGCCTGCTGGTCGTTAGTGCGACGGCTTCTGTGAGCTGCTTCAGCAATGTTTTGGCTTCGTCGGGTAGGTTCGAGCTGTCTATCCGGTTGAAACTGCTGGTCACGATGTTTCCGCTGCCGATGACGCCGTGGATGTCACCGCCTGCGTGTGTGTGGAACTCGTTCACGGTCCCGCCTCTCCCTGCCATCACGATCCGGTCCGCGATAAAGACCGGCTGAGAACCGCCAAACGCGAGATTGTCGCTGTCCCAGCGGCCCCACCAACCGGTGACGTTGTCGATGTGAGCCAGCTCGTTCGCCCGCTTCTCGCTCAGCATGTGCATTACGGTCCGCCATTCGTCCGCGGTCACGAGCTGCTCCGCCTCGTATGCGGCAGCCAGGAGCGGATCCTGGTCGAATCCGTACTTCCGCGGGCTGGACAGCAAGTCGAGTCCTCGGTTCAGGGACCGCGCCACCGCCTCGGTGTTCCTGTCGTCCTGCGCCGATCTGGTGAGGAAGCGGAGTACGAGTCGCACACACTCGTACTCCGTGTGGAGACGGAGCAGGTGGATCCGGAGCCGGCGCAGGGCGTCCTTGTCCGGACTCGAGACCGTCCGTTCGAGCAGCCAGACGCCGACCAGCGTTCCGCGAAAGCTCACCCAGCAGTGCGCCAGGTGCACCCCGATGTCCTGCTGCAGGTCCACGACCTTGGCGTCCGGAGGCCGCTCGGCCTCCTTGGACGTGTAGTCGGCCAGCAACAGCGGCCGGCCGGGCTGGAGCCAGGAACGGTCGACTGCGGGGGCGGCGGTGGGGCATCTGGTGGTCGCCCGGAGAATGTGCGCCGTGAGCGGCTTTCCGGCCTGTCCGAGATGACAGGCGCTCCGTCGGTCACCGTCACCGCAGGACGTAATGGCGATGGGAATATCGAGCCAGTTGATCAGGAGTGCGACGAAGTCCTGGCCGGCCAGTCTCGCCCGCCCCTGTCTTCCTGATCTTCCGCCCGCGACGGCCAGCTCGAACCGGGTGCTGACGAACCCGTCTGTGATCAGCCGCCGGTAGGCGCACGCGAAACCCGATGTGCGCTCATCCCCGGGCAGGAGGGGGAATGCCGAGAAACTCGGAGGGAAGCGGAACACGCTCGCGGCGTCGCAGAAGACACCCTCACCGATCCAGGGGACCAAGCCGCCCAGCTTCCGGCGGCGTACCGGTCCGGTCGACCTGACGAACTCGCCCGACTGCGCCAGCGGCCAGCACGGAACGTCGAGTCGGCGGGTCTCCTGGGCCAGGAGAGGGCGCAGGTCGGCGATCGGGAATTGTGTTGCCAGGAACACCCGCGATCACCTCATGTGAAGGTCGCTGGGCTTCCTTCGTTGCCGAACGCGGAAGGAAGCCCGCCTGCGGCGTCCTATCGGATTTCAACCCACCCGTGTCCTCCGCACGGTGCTCGCCTGCTTGAGCTTAGAAGGCTCAGCCGCTGAGCTAAGAACGCTTTCGGCCGGAGAGCGTAACCATCCCCCTGAGGGAGACGGTTCCGTATTCTCCTGTGAATCAACCGTAGCCCCTGTGTAGAGCTCCGGGCGACCCCTACGTCCGGGCTGAGGACAGGGCTTTGACGAGGTCGTCGCGGGTCATGTGTGAGCGGCCGGGGACGTTTGCGGCGGCTGCCTTCTTGTAGAGGTCGGATTTCGAGAGGCTGCTCAGGTTCTCTGTCGGCGCGGAGCGGATCCGCTTCTTCGCCGCGGGCTTCTTCGCGGCTGCGGCCTTCTGGGAGGTGGTGGCCTTGCCGCCGGTTGCCTTCGGGCTCCCGGCTCGCTCGACGCTTGCGCGCAGGGCTTCCATGAGGTCGACCGCTCCGGTCGGCTCGGCGGGCGGCTCGGCCTTCTCCACGGTGTCACCGGCCTTCTTGGCCTCGATCATGGCGGCGACCTTTTCCTGGAACGTGTCGTGGAACTCCTCCGGGTTCCACTTCATGGTCAGGGCGTCGATGAGCTGCTCCGCCATCTTCAGTTCCTTGTCCGAGGCCTTCGCCTTGCCGGGAAGGGTGTCGATCTCCCTTTTCGGGTCCCGGATCTCGTCTGCCCAGTGGAGGGTGTGGAGGGTCAGGACGCCGTTTTCGGCCTTGAGGGCGACCAGGTACTCGTGCTGGCGCATGACGAATGTGGCGATGCCGGCCTTGCCGGCCTTGGCGAGCGCCTGTTCCAGGAGGCTGTACACCTTGCCGTACTCGGCGCCCCGCGGTCCGAGGTAGTAGGTCTTGTCGAAGAAGATCGGGTCGACCTCCGTCAGGTCGACGAACCCGGCGATGTCCAGCGACTGGGAGCGGCCGGGGCGATGTCGTCCAGTTCCTTCGGCTCGACCAGGACGTACTCCTCGCCGGTGTCGTAGCCCTTGACGATGTCGTCGAGCTGGACCTCCTCGCCGGTGCGCTCGTTCACTCGCCGGTTGCGGATCCGGTCGGCGGTGCCGCGCTGGAGCTGGTGGAAGTGGATCGTGTGGCTGTCGGTGGCCGTGTAGAGGCCTATGGGCAGGCTGACCAGGCCGAACGACAGATTTCCGGCCCATACGGGACGAGCCACGACCGCCACCTCCTCGAGTTGTCCCCTCGTCCTTCCAGCTGACGGCTTCTGCCCGGTGATCGCATCCCTACTTCGGAGTAACCGATTCGCGCTGTTCGATTTTCGTTCGATATCTTGGAGGGAGGGATTCCGGCCATATCGGCTGAAACTGTTCATCGGCGGGAGGTGGGTCATGGCCAACGGCTGCCACCTCCACGTGGCGAGCGGGTTCTCCGCCCGCTACGGCGCCTCCCACCCTCGCGACCTCGTGGAGCGTGGGGTCGGGACGCTCGCCCTGACCGACCGCGACACCGTGACCGGCGCCGTCCGGTTCGCGAAGGCGGCCACCGCCGCCGGCATCCGACCCCTCTTCGGCGTCGATGTCGCGGTCGCCCCCCCACTCCCCCGCCCGCCCCGGAGCCACAGCCCGCCCCCGCACCCCGGTGCGCGGTGGTGCGCATGTGGTGGAGCCGCCGCTGCGGGTCACGCTGCTGGCCCGTGAGGCCGCGGGGTGGGGTCGGCTGTGCCGTCTGGTGTCCGCCGCGCATGCGGGGGCGGCGGGCGGGCCGCCGGTTGTGTCCTGGGAGGTGTTGGGGCGGTATGCGGATGAAGGGCTGTTCGTGTTGCTGGGTCCGGTGTCGGAGCCGGTGCGGGCGTTGTCCGCCGGGCGCCCGGACCTCGCCGAGCAGCTGGTTGCGCCCTGGCGTGAGGTGGCCGGTGCGAACCTGCGCCTGGAGACGGTGTGGTGGGGGCTGCCGGGTACGGGGCCGGGTTCGCTCAGGCTGGCCGCGCGCACCGTCGGGCTGGCCGATCAGCTTGGTATTCGGGCGGTTCTGACCAATGCGGTCCGCTACGCCGACCCTTTCCAGCACCGGATCGCTGACGTGCTCGATGCGGCCCGGCTGCTGCGCCCGATCGACCGGCGCAGGCTCGACTGCGGCGAGCGCTGGCTGAAGGACCCCGCCGCCATGCAGGCGGCGGCAGAGCGCATCGCGGAGGCGAGCGGGGCCGGGCCGGGCCGCGCGGCCGCACTGCTGGCGGAGACCGTGCGTACCGGCGAGGAGTGTGTGGTCGATCCGGTTGCCGACCTGGGTCTGGGCCGGCCGCACTTTCCCGAGCCGGAGGTGGTGGGCGCCGAGCCGGGGCCGGGCGGGGCGATGCGGCTGCTGCGCCAGCGGTGCGAGGCGGGGATGTTCGCGCGCGGGCTGGATGGCGACCGCGTGCGGTTGAGCAGCTGGAGTACGAGCTCGGCGTCATCGGGAAGCTGGAGTTCGAGCCGTACTTCCTGGCTGTCGCGCAGGTGGTGGCGGATGTGCGGGCGATGGGGATCAGGGTTGCGGCCCGGGGCTCGGGGGCCGGGTCGATGGTCAACCATGCGCTTTTCGTGGCGACGGCGAACCCGCTGGACCACGACTTGCTCTTCGAGCGGTTCCTGTCGGAGCGCAGGTCCTCGCTGCCGGACATCGACATCGATGTGGAGTCCGCGCGCCGGCTGGAGATCTACGACCGGATCATCGAGCGGTTCGGGACCGGTGACCGGTATGCCGGAGACCTACCGGGCCCGGCACGCGCTGCGGGATGCCGGGCTTGCCCTGGGGATCGAGCCCCGGGTGATCGACCGGGTCGCGAAGTCTTTCCCGCACATCCGGGCCTGCGGCATCCGTGATGCGCTGGCCACGCTGCCGGAGCTGAAGCAGCTTGCCGCCCAGGCCGGCTCGTTCGGTCCGCTGTGGGAGCTCGCCGAGGGCCTGGACGCGCTGCCGCGGGGTATCGCCATGCACCCGTGCGGTGTGATCCTCTCCAACGCCTCGCTGCTGGACCAGCTGCCGGTGCAGCCCACCCCGGGCGGGCAGTACCCGATGGTCCAGGCCGACAAGGACGATGTCGAGGATCTCGGCCTGCTCAAGCTGGATGTGCTGGGGGTGCGCATGCAGTCCGCTATGGCGCACGCCGTCGCCGAGATCCGCCGCACCACCGGCCGCCAGATAGACCTCGACAACCCCGACCACGTCCCCCTCGCCGACCCCGATGCCTTCGACCTGCTGCGCCGGTCGGACACGATCGGCATGTTCCAGCTCGAAAGCCCGGGTCAGCAGGACCTGGTGGGCCGGCTCCAGCCACGCGATGTCCAGGACGTCATCGCCGACATCAGCCTCTTCCGTCCGGGCCCGGTCAAGGGCGGCATGCCCGCCATGTACATCGCCGCCCGCCACGGAGCCGCCCCGCAGTATCCGCACCCCGACCTGATTCCCGTCCTGTCCTCCACATACGGAGTCACCATCTGGCACGAGCAGATCATCGACATGTTCGCCGTCCTGACCGGCTGCGACCGCGCGCTCGCCGAAGTCGCCCGCCGCACGCTCGCCAACGGAGAGCGCCTGCCACAGGTAGAGGCATGGTTCCGGCGCGAGGCCCGCCGTCGCGGCTACTCCCCCGCCGCCGAAGCTCTTGATGATCGCCCACACCTCGTCCGCTGGTCTGGCTGATAGCGCAGTGGCCCGAGGGCGAGGCGGAGCCGGTGAAGTACTGGATTTCGAACCTGCCCGCCGACATCCCGGCCAAGGACCTGGTCCGTCTGGCGAAGGCCCGCTGGCGGATCGAGCACGACTACCGTGAGCTGAAGACCGCTCTGGGGCTGGACCACTTCGAAGGCCGCTCGTTCACCGGCTGGCACCGCCACGTCACCCTCGTCACCGCCGCCCACCTATTCCTGACCGAGCAACGGACCTGCCCAAAAGCCCCTGCCAGGGCCTGACCCTCTACCAGACCCTGGACCTCTTCCAACACCTGCTGGCCACGTGGACCGGAACCTGCCCCACCTGCCAGCAGACCGTCCCATGGCAGCCCTACGACACCACCTAACAAAGCACTACTAGGTCCTGTCAGGCGGTCTTTCGGTGCTTGCGGAGCTTGGTGAGCGCCCTGGAGGCCCATTTTCGGGTGGTGCCGCCTTCGGCGAGGCAGGTGAGCAGCTCGATGGCCTCCTTGTGGTGGCCGTCCACATCGGCGAGGAACTCGGCGGCCTGCACGCGGGCGTGACTGTCCCAGACATCAGAGTCGTTGGCGATCCTGGCGAGGGCTCGGGCGCCGTCCTCGCGGTACCTGGAGAGTTGGGCGAGGGCGTGGGCCGCCAGCACGCGACCGTGGATGTCCTCCTCGGTGTCGTCCTCCACGATCATGGCTGCGAGCGGCTCGGCCACGCGTTCATCGTCGAGTTGAGCCAGGTTCAAGGCGGCTCTCGCGCGCCTGCGGACATCTAGGGCCTTGTCGTTGGTCATGTGCAGGAGCAGCTCGCTGCCACGTTCATTGCCCCAACCGGCCAGCACGGTGGCGATGTCCACACGCTCGTAGAAATCGCGGTACTGGGGAGAGGGGTCGGGGCTGACGAGAAAGGTGAGCAACCAGATGGCCCTCCCCCGGGCCACCTTGCCGAGAACCAGTCCGACTTTCAGGCCGTCTGGGAGACGTCGCCTGCAGACCATACCTAAACGGACCAGGAGATGTGCGGCTCGGGGCTGGTAGCCCTGCACGCGCGCCAGCACGGTGGCCGCCGCCAGTCGGTCTTCGAACGGTAGTCCGATGTCGGCGGCGAATCCGGTGAGCAGCTCGGCGCCCTCGGTCGCGTACCGTCCCCCGAGCTTGGTCAGATGCCCGGCGGCCAGGACGCGAGGTCGGCTCTCCAGCCTCTCGCCACGGGAAATGCGCGTGAGATAGCGAGCGAGTAGGTCAGCTGGGGCAGCCGTGTCCTCCACCACCTGAAGGAACAGTAGCCACAAGAAACCACCACCTGCGGTGCCGGCGGCGAGGGTGCCCCCGGCAAGGGCGTCCAGCGCCCGCACGGTCGCAGCCGAGACGTGATCCCCGGGGGCGAGGAGCCCGTGGAGGAGAAGGCCCAGGTAGGACGGTTCCATGCCCTCCAGTGGCCAGGGCACGATATTTGGGTAGAAAGATGACGATGCGTCGCCCCCGTGCCAAGGGCAGAGCCACGTGAGCAAATCGGCGCGGGCCTCGATATTGCGGGTGGCGTGCCGGGCAGCGTGGTATTCGACGAGAGTCTGGTGGAGGAAGTGGAAGTCCCCCGCTTGCTCGGCCAGGAGACCGGTGGGCCGTAGGAGATCGCCCAGGAAGGCGTTCCAGAGCGCCGGCCTGACCTTATCCGGGCGCTGCACAGGCAGGTGGTCGGCCAGGATCTCGACGGTCGGTGCGTTGTTCCCGTTCATTCGTTCGTACGCCAGGCGGTCTATGAGGTCGGGCAGTTCGTCCCGTACCGCTTGCGCAGCCCGCTCAGCTGCCTGCTGATCCCGGGGGATCTGGTGCCGGTCGGCGAGGACGCGGATCACCTCGGCATGGGTGGCTCCCACGTTCTTGTGGGTGTTCTGCTCGTAGAGCATCTCGACGAAGGAGCGGTAGACCCCGGTTCGGTCCTCTGGCCGGGGGCGGGTCGGGTCGGCCGCGTACATCGAGCACAGCATGGAGGCCATCAGCGGGAGGCGGGCCAACTCCCGCAGGCGGGACGCTCCGAGCCCAGCGGTGAAGACCTGGACATGTAGGTCGGGGTCCGGCAGGTCACGGAAGCAGCGTTGCGCATAGGTACGGAGGTCGGCCGGAGTGAACGGCTGGAGTTCGAAGCGGCCGACACCGGGCCCCAGCCGGGCGAGCTCATCGCCGGGCAGGGGCCGGGTGGCGATGACGAACCGGTAGGGGGACCACTCTTGGGCGGCTGCCCGTGCGAGGCGCTCCAGCAGGGCGGCGCGGGTGGCGCGGTCGGGGACCTCGTCCAGGCCGTCGACCATGACCAGCCAGGGTGTACCAGGCGACGGCGGCCGAGTGAAGAAATCCGCGGTCGGTGCGTCGCGGAGCCCGTACGGGCCGAGTTCCTCGATGACAGCGACTTCCAGGGCGCGCGACAAGAGCGGTTCGGCGGCAAGGGCGGTCGCACGGATGAGGGCCGGGACGGCCGGAGGCAGCTGATCACGAGTCCGGCCCGCTAGTTGGCGGGCGGCCGCGTCGGACAGGTGCTGGCGCAGCAGTACGGATTTTCCGCCGCCCGCGGGGGCCAGGAGCACCCGGATCCGGTCCGTCCCGGCGAAGACGGCCTCGGCGGGCACCCGCTCATCGTGATCCAGGTCCCCAGCATCGGCCCTACCGGCGAGCTGGCGCACGTAGACCTCGGTCAGTGGGAACGGTCCGGAGCCCTCTGTACAGCCGGGGTAGGGGTGCCGGTTGGCCGTGGACGCGGCGGCACGCAGATAGGAAGCCAGCAGCGCCTCGTGCCAAGGGGCGAGATCCTCGTGCTCCGGGGGCAGGACGTAGTAGTTGACCTGGTCGGTGTGTCCGACCGCGACGCCGCCCCCGGAGGCGGTGATCGCGGTCCGGGCGGTGACAGCCGAAGTGGCGCCGGGCGCGCTCAGTCCTGGGGCGGGCCCGGCTGCGGAGGGTTTCCCAGCGAAACGTTCCCCATCCGCAGGGCGGCCACGGAACCGTGGTCGGCCCGGATCGACACATCGCCGCCGACCGCGAGCCCTTCACCGGTAGCGGACACCGTATCGGCACGGGCCGGCACATACGCGCCGAGCAGGGCATGGAGAGCCTCGGCGGCCGACCTCCGCTCGTGCTCAGCGAGCCCGGCGAGGGCCATCTCGAAACGCGCCTGCCACGCGGCCTGCACGGCACGCCGCACGACCTCCGCCTCGAACTCATCAGCAGTGGCCAGCGCATGCGCACTCCGGTCCAGCTCGATGGCTACGCGCTCCTCGTCCTCGCGACCGAACCATCCGACCACCACCTGCCGCAGCCCCTGCCAGGCACTGGTTCCCGCAGCCTGCACCACCGCCGTGCCCCCCACCGCGGCCAGTGCGGTCAACCCCTCCGCCAGCATCCGCCGTCCCCTCGTTCGATTCTTCAACCGACGCGAACGACCGTAGCCCTTGGCCAACCGATCCACAGGCCCTTCGTTGAAACAGCCCTCGGCGACGAGCGTGCCGCGACCGAGGCGCAGGACCAGGCCCTTGCCGAGCTGCCCGCGAGCCTGCCGCGCTTCGCCACCCACCTCGAACTCCACCGAGGCCTGATGCTCGCCCGGCCCATCCGGCGACAGAGCGGGCGGCGTCGCGCACGCCACCGCCGCCATGGACGCCCTGCCGCCCGAGAAGCACAGCCTCACCCTGCGGATGCTCGTCAACGAGATCCGGGCCTGAACGCCGAGGACGAGCAACTGCGGGCGGGCCAGGGTGCCCGTGATCGCGCCGACGATCGCCTCGGTGGTGTCGCGCCGTCTGATCTTGGTCCACCCGCGGTACGAGGGGTGATAGCGCTGAACAGATCCTCGAGCAGCGCGCGCCGCTGCGAGTGCAGCGCAGCCAGCTACGACGCCGCCTTCGGCTACCAACTGACCGGCGACTACGACCTGGTGTCACCCCTGACGATGGCCCGCAGCCTTCCGAACATGGCTGCCGGTGAGGTCGCCACCCACCTGGGCCTGCGCGGACCCAACCTGACCATCAGCACCGCGTGCGCCGCTGGCGCCCACGCTCTCGGCGTGGCCCGCGACCTCATCCGATCGGGGTCCTGCGACATCGTGCTGACCGGTGGCTCTGAGTCGGGCCGCACCCGATCCGCAGCGCTGTGGTTCAACAGACTCGGCGCGCTGTCCACCCGCTGCCGGGACCCGCAGAGCGCCTCCCGTCCGTTCGACCGCGACCGCGACGGGTTCGTGCTCGCCGAAGGAGCGGCCGTCCTCGTCCTCGAGCGCCTCGATCACGCCCGCGCCCGGCGGGCCCCCGCCCGAGCCCTCGTCGCCGGATACGGAGCCGCAGGCGACGCCCACCACCCCACGGCCCCGCACCCAGAAGGCCGCGGCCTCACCGACTCGATCACTGCGGCCCTGACCGACGCCGACCTCACCTCGTCCGACATCGACCACATCAGCGCGCACAGCACATCCACACCGGCCGGCGACCTCGTGGAGGCTGGGGTACTGCATCGGATCTTCCGGGGGCGACCTCCCGCGGTGACCGCCCTCAAGGGAGCCACCGGCCACTCACTCGGCGCCGCGGGAGCCGTCCAAGCCGCCGTCGCGGTGCTTTCCTTGTGCCACCAGGCGATCCCTCCCACCGCCAACCTGGACACGCAGGACCCAGCCGTCGACCTCGACATCGTCACGAAGGCCCCTCGCCAACGGCCTCAACGCACCGTCCTCAGCAACTCCAGCGGCTTCGGCGGCGCGAACGCTGCGCTGATCCTGCAAGCCCCATGACGCCGGGACGGGCGGTACGACGCGCCACGCGTCCGCGAGCCTCGGCGTCCTCCGCCACCAGGCCGGACGCTGCTCTGCCGGCACGCGCCCTCGCGGGTGACCTCCGCCGTGGCCAGGCGTTGCGGCCGCGCCCTCCCTCAGCAGACAACTAGCGTGGCGACGTGACACTTCCCGACGTACACCGTCCCCAGCGGACGTCACCGACATCGGTTGCCCCCGACCCCACGCGTCAGGAGTATCGCCAGGCCTCTCCGGCGCTGTTCGCATCGCCGCTGCTGGACCGGTTCACCCGGGCCCATCCGGCGCTCCCCGTCGTGGTGTACCTGCCCATCGGCATCGTCCTGGCCTCGGTCGCGGTGCATGAGCGAGGGTGGTCCTCCACGGCGGGGCTTGCCATCGCCGGCTACGTCCTGTGGACTCTCACCGAGTACTGGCTCGCGCGCCTAGCCTTCCACAAGATTCCGCCGGGGGAGTGGGGCGCGCTGATGCACTGGCGACTCCACGGCGTCCACCACGAGCACCCCGACGACCCCAGGCGTGCCGTCGCGCCGCCGCTGATGAGCCTCCCCTTCGCCACGGTGATCACGACAATCGCCTTCGCCGTGGTCGGAACGGGGCGCGGATGCGCCGTAATGACCGGATTCCTCGCGGGCTATCTGGTGTACGACCTCCTCCACTACCACCTGCACACAGCCGCCCCAGAACCCGGATCGGACGTGAACTGCGCCGTCGGCACATGCTGCACCACTTCTCCGACGACACGAAGGGTTACGCCGTGAGCTGTCCCTGGTGGGACCATGTCTTCCGCACCGCACCGCCACCACGGAAGAGCTGACAACCCAGCGCCGAGCCGGAACGTGGTGCTGGCTTCTCTCCAGAGCGGGGCAGGGTACCGGCGGGTGGGCATGCGCTACGCCCCGAAGAGGCCCGGCAGGTCGCGGAACACCTGGCTCCCCTTGGCCCGCAGACGCCTGGACGGGCGTGCAGTTCGGCGGCGGCTGGGGCTCGCGCTACGTCCTGGACGCGATCCCGGTCCGCCCGGACCTGGTCGCCGAGGTCAGCGCCGACCGGACCATCGACCGGGGCGGAGTCTTCCGCCACCCACTGCGGTTCAACCAGCTGCGCCTGGACGTCACCGTCGAGGACGTACCCGGATTCGGAGCCGGTCCGGCGGCTGCCGCAGGGTGAGTGCCATGGCAGCGGACCGTCATGCCTCCGACTCCGTGGGGTGCTCAGCCCGACCTGACCCGGCGGAACTCTGATATTGAGGTCGAGGCATCTCGGGCGCGCTCTTCGGTCAGGCGATGGGGTGTATCAGAAGGCTCTCGGGCGAGGCAGTGTTTACGAGGTTCTCGTAAAGCGAAGGCCCTCGTGACCGGTGCCCGTTACGCCGACTACGCGGCGCCGTCGATCCGGAGCTCACGGTCCGGCCCGCAGAAGGGACACGCCTCGATGCCATCGGTCAGGAGGATCTCCCCACGTACGGCCAGTTGGGGATGTGACGTTCCGTGACCACCGTCGGTGGGTGCCGTACCGGCGCTGATGCGGGGTTAGGCTCGGAATGCCTTCCGGAGGAGCTCGCCGAACTCATCAGGGTGCGTGGTCAGGCCGGTGTGCCCGCCGGGGAAGTGACTGAGTTCCGTGGCGAGATGCTCGGCCAGGAAGGCGGCCGGACGGTAGGGCAGCTCGCCGCGCGAGTCCCGGCCGCAGGCAAGCACGAATCGGTCCGACAGTTCCTCCAGCCGTTGGATGTCCGGGGCGTAGGACATGAAGCTGGGCACGATGCGCCCGACGAAGTAGGGAAGGTTGGCCATCGTCCGCTCGGCCCGGGCCGCCGCCTGCGGTGGCAGCATGACTTCGGCCTTCGGCTCGGTGGTGTCGCCGCCCTTCTTCATCCCGGCGGCGAACACGGCCATCGCCGGCATGAGCCCCTCGGAGCTGAAGGTCTCCTGCACGCGCGCGATGAGCGCGCGATGTGCGGGGGCGTCCGGCAGGACCTCCACCAGCGGCGGTTCGTGCGCCACGAGGCGTTCGATGCGTTCGGGGTAGGCGGTGAGCAGGTGCAGGGCGGTGATCGCGCCCGAGCTGGAGCCGAACACCCTGGCGGGCTCATCGGGCGACAGCAGGTTCATTATCCGCAACGCGTCGTCGGCGTGCTCGGCCACACGTTGGTCGGCCTCGGGGTCGTCCAGCGCGCTTCGGGACATGCCGCGGGGGTCGTAGGTCGCGACGGTGTATTCGGCGGCCAGGTCCTCGGCGATGCCGTCGAAGGAGGCCGCGCCGCCCGTTCCTCCGGGGATCAGCAGCAGGAGGGGGCCCTGGCCGCGCACTTCGTAGTGCAGGTTCGCGCCGTTCACACGCAGGCTGCCGATGGTCGGGTCGGTCATGAAGAGTCTCCTTCTCGGGACGAGGGCCAGTGCTGCAGGAGGGTGTGGAGGGCATCGAGGGCACGGATCCAGGAGTGCTGCGGCGAACGCTCGTGTGCGAACGCGCCTGTGGCCTCCAAGGCGACGAATCCGTGGAACGTGCTGCGCAGCAACCGAACCGCGTCGGTCAGGTCGGGTTCGGCTAGTCCGTAGCCGCGCAGCATGCCGTAGGTCAGCTCGACCGCGCGCCGTGGTCCGGGCGCTTTCGCGGCCAGTTCAGGGTCGATCTGGATCGGGGTCTGCGTCGCCGTGTAGCGGCCTGGATGCTGGTGGGCGTACTCCCGCCATGCGTTGGCGAACGCGACCAGCGCGTCCTTGCCCGCCCGCCCTGAGGTCGCCTCCGCGATACGGATGGTCTTCTCGTCCGCCGCCAGCAGCGCGATCCGTCCACGCAGATCCTCCAGGCTGCGGACGTGCGTGTAGAGGCTCGCATCCTTCACGCCGAGCCGCCGCGCCAACTGCGACATGGTCACCTGGTCGAGCCCGACCTCGTCCGCCAGCTCGGCGCCCGCGATCGTCACCCGCTCCGCCGTCAGCCCTGCCCGCACCATGCACCCTCCCCATTTTCCTAGGGTTCCTAGTTTTAACCTAGGGACCCTAGGAATGGCAAGCAGGAGGCATCACTCACGCCGGTCCTGCTCTTGCGGATGGCTCGCCGTGCGCTTACCGGCCTTGAAGTCGTGCCCGAGCTGGAGAAGGCCCTCGCCCTGGCCCACCAGTTCAAGGAGGACGCCCCCGAGACGCCCGTCATCCTCACCGTGCACGACCTCAACCGCCTCGCGCGCAACGCGGCCGAGCTGATGACGCGGTCCGCCGAGCTCCAGGCCGGCAGGATCCAGCTCGAACTCCTCACCGTCCCGCGCCCCTACCGGCGGACACTCCCAGCCGTCCTCAGCCGGACCCCGGTGTCGTCGTCGAAGTCCTCGCAGAACGCTGCGAGGGCATCGGTGAGGTGATCAATCGAGCGTGCGGCGAACAGGACGGGCTGGTACCCCTCGACCCGGTACGCGGTGCCTGCCATCGCGCGCAGGTCCCAGTCGCGGATCTCGCACCAGGGCAACCGGCGCAGCTCGCCGGGCGAGGAGAGCAGTGCCGCGCCGTACGCCTTGACCGTCCCGGACTCGGTGACCACGCCGCATTCCAGGGTGTACCAGTACACCCTGCTGAGCAGGCTGAGGGCTTCCTCCGTCCGCACTTGTGCGGCTGCCCGGCCGACCAGGCGGTACAGCTCGGCGAACCGGGTCGAAGCCAGGTGGACGCCGTGGCCGAAAACGTCGTGGATCACGTCGGGTTCCGGAGTGTACAACGGGGCTGCGGGGTGCCGGACGAACTGGACCGCGTGGAAGTAGCCGTGCCGCAGCGCCCCAAGGAACCGCCGGTTCGGCACGAAGCCGCCGGCCAGGGTGAAGTCGAATCCGGTCCGGGCCCGCAGGTGCGCCCCGACCTCCCCGTGCTGCGGGATACGGTCCGCGGGGATGCACGCGTCCTCGCGGGCGGCCAGCACCGCCTGGCACGCGTGCGCCCGCAAGGCGGGCTCCAGCGCCGCGTGGACCGTGCGCCACGTCGCGTGCTCCGCAGTGCGGTACGCGACCGACGGCGAAGGATCGCCGACCCAGTGGCCGCGCGCCAACGCAAGGAGCGCGCCTCGCCGCGCCAGATAGCGGGGGTCACGCAGACCGGGGTGCAGAGCGACAGGAGCGAGCCTGCCGTCTGGCGTGACCGGGACCAGCTCCGATGCATCACTCATGGCTTCTACCGTTCCCCGGTGGGACCGTGAATGACCATCAACCACTCCTCGGCCTCTCCAGACCACCGGAGAGGCCTACCACGGGAGGCACTGCGGTGCATACTGGCCCGTCGCGGGATCGAGAAGCTGCGCAGCGGCGGGGTGAATAGGCCCGTCTGGTTGTGGTGGTCCCGCACCGGTGCCGAGCCTGAGGACGTCGACCGGTGCTGGTAGGCGTTCCTTCGCCGCTTCGACGTGGAGCACACCTTCCGCCTGCTCAAGCAAACCCTCGGCTGGACCAAGCCCAAGCTCCGAGAGTCCGGCGCGGCCGACCGCTGGACCTGGTCGTCCTGGCGGCGCACGCCCAACTCCGCCTCGCCTGCCCCCTCGCGCGCGATCTCCGCCGCCCGTGGTCAATTCGAATCCCGCTTGGGCTATGGCCTCCACGCCTGCCTCTCTCCACTTATTCGACCTTTCCGCTGTCACCACCAAGGTCCCGCCACGCTCCATGACGCGAGCGGTCTCCCATGACACAGCCTGGAATCCGTATGGGTTGATCGCGTGCACTGTGCTGAATGCTTCATCGCGGAAAGGCATTGCACCGGCGTCGGCCACAACGTCAATTCCGGGACCGGCGCTGATGTCCAAATTGACGGCGTTGTCCATCGGGTTGGCGCCGGAACCAAGGTTCAGGGTGCCGCAATTGTGGACGAGGACCGGTGTGGCGCCTGCCAGCACATAGTACGTGTGCGCGCTGAAGTGCTGCCATCTGCGTTCTCGCAGGTCAGCGGAATTCGACTGGTCCGTGGGTGGGCGTGGAACTGCCATGTTGGGCGCCCTTGTTTCCGCACGTCAACTACTGCCGTCAAACACCCCAGCGACCCCGACAGAAACAAATCCCGAGGGCCCCTGCGACATATTTCCTGCTGTGTCGCCGGGCCCACAGACGCAGACAGTGTTCTCTACTCTCTCAGAGCCTCTTCGATCGCCCTCGCGACTGAACTCGGCGTCACGTCATCATCTGGATCGTCCATACCTAGAAGCGGCAGGTCGAGGACGACCACCACTTCGTCACCAAATTCTCGCCTGATCGCCCGGATACTTTCGATGATCGCGAAATGGGCGGGGCTCACCGACGCGTAGTCTTCACGGACCTTTACCTCTTCTCCCTGCCGCTCAAAAGGCCGATAAGGAGGAATGGCCACCCACAAGGGAAACCCGTCTCCCGTCTCGTTCGGAACAATCTGAGCGCGATCGTGGGTCGGGCGCCCGCCGTAGCGCTCGAAAGCCCAGGCGCCGGCCATTACGACGACGTCCGCCCCTACAGACACGGCGCTAGACTCAACCACATCCATCATGGCCCGTGTGTGAAGCGGATTCGCCCACAGTTCGACCGTCCGCTGATTTCGCGTTGTCGCATAGATTCTCATGACTCACCACGGAACTGGCATAGAAGGCATGATTCGGACACGTCCCGCAGCATTCAATTCTCCCCCCATAGAACGAACGTATCCGTCATGCCCTTACCGCCATCTGCTAGATTCTCGACCCATGCGTGATCAGGAATCTGATCCATGCGGATGATCGACCGTGTCAGCGTGTACACACCTTCGCCGGGCCTATCTCCATATGCGGCCGCTGGGCGGCACTCTCTCGACGGTCAGGCTTACACAAAGATCGACAAGCCGACCAGCTGCCTGAACTCCAACAAGTCTGCCATCGCCTGCACCACCTACGGCTACGGCGCCGACTGGGCCAAGGTGACGCAGATCGCGGCGTTCGGCGGTCCCACGGGTGAGTCCGGCGAATCTCTCCCCAAGACCTCACTGCTTTTCGTCGAGAACGGACGTCTGTGGCTCGCCACCGCCGGTACCAGCAACCAGCTGGCACCTCAGGCGATCCTGCTTTCCGGGAACGACACGAAGTGGGACGGCTACGAGCTGATCGCACCCGGCCGCGCCCAGGGCACGGCCTTCCCCACCCTCTGGGCCCGCTCCAAGACCGACGGCGGCACCCTGCACGCCTTCACCGTCAAGAGCGCCACCGACCTCACCGGGTTCACCGACCCGGCCACAGGCCTGATCGCAAGCAAGGTCGACCCGAAGACCTATCCCCGCGTCGGCTCCAACGGAGACATCAGTGACGACGACATCCCGGACCTGTGGGCAGTCGACACCAACCAACAGCTCGTCTCGTTCTACGGCACTGGGACCCGCCCCGACGGCAGCAACCTCCATCCCACCGTCACCGGCGTCGACACTTCACCCGTCGCCCTGGCCGACCTGAACCGGGCCTCCGCCCAGGGGGGCCTCACTGGCCTGGCCGGCACCAAGGCCCGTGACGAGGTCGGATTCGATGCCGTCACGGCGCCCGCCGGCAGCAACCCCGCCACCCCCGCAGGCATCACCTTCGCCAACGAAATCATCGGCGGTCGCGACACCGCGCACGCGGCGTTCAGGGGCAAGGCCTCGAGCATCACCAGCACCACCAAGGCCGTCGACACGCGCGGCAGCTTCACCATCAGTACCTGGGCCAAGGCCGACACGGTCAACGGCGGCATTATTGCCAGCCAGGACGGCACCCGGAGCAGCGCCTTCCTCCTCTACGCTGACCCGAACGGCCAGGTTTGGCGCTTCGCGATCGCCCGCGGCGACACCGACGGCCTGATGTACGACTGGACCGACCTCGCTGTCAACAGCGCGGCCCGCTTCACCCCCGGCCAGTGGACCCGTGTCTCCGCCGTCTATGACGCCACCACCAGCCTGATGCGTCTCTACGTCAACGGCACCCTCGCCAGCACCGGCCACCACACCGCGAGCACCAGCCAAGCCCCGACCGGCCCGCTCGTCATGGGCCGATTCAAGAAGGACGGCCAGCCCGCCTACCTGACCACCACCCTGCCCGACAACGGCTTCTTCGGCGGCATCAGCAACCTCGCCGTCTACCCGTACGCCGCCTCCGTCACCGCCCCCAACGCGTCCAGCCCCATCCACCTGGCCGGCGCCGCAACCCACTGCGTCGACAACGACTACGACCGCGACACCGACGGCAACAAGATCCAGATCGCCCGCTGCAACGGCACCAGCGCCCAGCAGTTCCAGATCCGCAACGACGGCACCATCCAGACCCACGGCAAGTGCCTCAACGCCGCCGGCGCCGGCACCGCGAACACCACACTGATCGAACTGCTCACGTGTGACCCGAGTGCCCCGAGCCAGCGGTTCGTCCCCCGCGCCAACGGCGCGATCTACAACCCCGTCTCCGGCCGCTGCATCGACCTCGGCAACTACGACACCACCCCCGGCCGCCAGCTCTGGCTCTTCGACTGCAACACTTCCCCGGCACAGACCTGGACCATTCCAAGCCTCGGTACGGCTCCCCTGCCGCTGCCGGTTCCGGTAGCCAACCTTCCCGCCCCCTAACCACCCCACTAGCAGAGCACGGGCCCGCCACCCACACCCCGGGTGGCGGGCCCCACCTCCCTCCACACACCCAGCCCAAGCGCCTCGAGCGCAGGCCCCACTCGAGCGGGCCAGCACCCCGCGTTAACGGTCTCCGGCCCGGAACAGACATAGGGCAGTCCGGGCGGACCGTCCATCCAGTTCAACCCACGACCAGAGACAGGGAACCCGTGCCCAAGCGCCGACTCGTCATAGCCGCAGCTGCCCTTGCAGCAGGCGTTGGACTCATGCCCGGCATGGCCCAGGCCCAGCCCGTAGCACCCGATCCCCACCGGGCAGCCGCCCCCGATGTGGACCCGAGCGCAGCCGAGGCGTCCGGCGCCGAAGTCTTCAGCAGCAGTGAGGACCGTACGGTCCGCAGCACGGTGCCGACCGCCCAGAGCCGGGCGGCGTCCGCAGCCGACAGCCAGGACCTTGCGATCAAGCTGCACAGCTGGGGGACCACTGCGCACAAGATGCTTCTGCATTCCACCTTCAGTGGCGCTGAAGGTCCGCTCGGCGTCACCGTCTCCTGGGGCGACGGCACCACGGACACGGTCACTGCCGACGTTGCCGAGCCTCTGATCAGCAAGCACGCGTACGCCGAGGTCGGCCAGTACACGATCACCGTGACGGTGACCGATCCGACGACCAACACTCAGGCCGTCAACAAAGTGATTGTGAAGACGCTTGGCTCGGACTTCACCCCGCACGCCCCGTTGCGTCTTCTGGACACCCGCGACGGCACGGGCCGGGAGAAGGGCAAGGTCCCGGCGTACGGCTCGGCCAGCGTCAAGATCACGGGCAGCGGCTCGATTCCCGACGCGGTCACCGCCGTGGTCCTCAACCTCACCGTAACCAACGCCACCGGCGGCGGCCACATCATCGCCTCGGGCAGTGGTCGGCAGATGCCCGAGACGTCCAGCATCAACTACGGCCCGGGCGAGACCGTACCGAACTTGGTCATCTTGCCGGTCGGCACAGACGGGCGCGTGAACCTGCACAACATCGGCTGGGAGTCCGTCGACCTCGTCGCAGACGTGACCGGCTACTTCACCGCAGCTGCATCCAGCGGCTTCATCTCCCTCTCACCGACCCGATTCGTCGACACCCGTGAAGGCCACGGAACGGCCAAGGGCCAGGTCACCGGGCAGGGCTCGTTCGGCGTGCACGTAGCCGGGGTAGGCGGCGTCCCCAAGGGCGCCACCGCTGTCTCGCTCAACGTGACGGTCACCAACCCGCGCGAAGCCGGCCACCTGACCGTCTACCCCAGCGGGCAGGCGGCGCCGACCGCCTCCAACCTGAACTTCACCGCCGGCCAGACGGTCGCCAACTCCGTCATCGTGCCCGTCGGCCCCGACGGGAAGATCATGGTCCGCAACGGTGCTTGGCAGGGCACCGACGTGGTCATCGACGTCAACGGCTTCTACACCCCCGACAGCAATGCCGCCTATGTGTGGAATCACCCCACGCCGACCCGGATGGTGGACACCCGCAAGGACGGCAGCCCCCTCGCGGCCCGTGGCTACCTCCCCCTGCAGGAGGTTCCGGATGCCGCGGCGTACGTCCTGAACACCACGGTCACCAACACGACCGACGCCGGATTCCTGTCGGTAGCCCCGGACCCGAACTCGCGCGAGCAGTACGAGAACGGTACCGCGACCCCGCCCGCGCGTCCGGTCGCCTCCAATCTGAACTGGACGGCGGGTAAAACAGCCGCGAACTTCGTCCAGGCCAGCCCGTCCGACACTGGCATGGTCGCCTTCTGGAACCAGGGCTGGGAGGACGTCGACCTGATCATCGACTACTTCGGCTACTACGGCACCAACTGATCATCAGCGCCCGCCCCACGCGGCGGGGCGGTGCCTTACACCAGGCACCGCCCATAGAGGTCGCCGCCTGGTCCCGGTCCTCGGCAATGCACGGGCAGCGACCCAGAATGAGGCCTCATGAGTGAGGATCGGACTGGCCGACGGACAAACTGACCGCGCTCCGCCTAGTACAGCAACGGCGTTTGCTGTGACTGGTGGCCGGGCTGCTCGTTGGGCTGGTTATGGGTGGGGATCGTGGTGATGTCGGGTCGTGGGCGGCGGGTCTGGACGAGTTGCACGAGCGTTTCGTGCATCGGTTTTCCAGGTCGGAGCCGCGGGAGTCGGCTCTTGCCTATATGCGGGGGCTGATAGCCCCGTTGGAGCGGAAGAACGGGTGGACGCTTGCCGAGGAGGCTGGTCACACGGCTCCCGACCGGATGCACCAGCTGCTGAACCGCTGCGACTGGGACGCCGACGAGGTCCTCGACGGCGTCCGTGACTACGTGGCCGAGCATCTCGGCGACCCCGAAGCGGTCCTGATCGTGGACGACACCGGCTTCCTGAAGAAGGGCGTCCGGTCCGCCGGCGTCCAGCGCCAGTACTCCGGAACGGCGGGCCGGACTGAGAACTGCCAGATCGGTGTCTTCCTCGCCTATGCCGGCGCTCATGGCCGCACGTTGATCGACCGACGCTTGTATCTGCCCACGTCATGGACTGATGACCGAGAACGGTGCCGGGCCGCAGGCATCGAGGACACGGTCGCTTTCGAGACGAAGGTGGTCGCCAAGGCGATGGTCCGCCGGGCGATCGCGCAGAGGATTCCGTTCCGGTGGGTGACCGCTGATGCCGCCTACGGCTTCTCCAAGGGCTGGCGGACCGAGCTCGAGCGGGCCGATGTCTTCCACGTCATGGCCACCACCCGGCACGACACCGTCGTCACCCGCTGGGCGATTGACCACCCGGTTCACGATCTGTTTCCCGGCCTTGCGAGGCAGAAGTGGAAGCGCCGTTCCTGCGGCACCGGCGCCCACGGGCCACGCGTTTACGACTGGGCAAGGGTCGAGGTCCGGCCCTGGCACCGCGAGGACCGCCGGCACTGGGTGATCGCCCGCCGCAGCGTCAGCCGGCCACAGGAAATCTCCTACTACATCGCCTACTGCCCGGCCGAGACCACCCTCGACGAGCTGATCCGTATCGCGGGCAGCCGGTGGGCCGTCGAGGAATGCTTCCAGACCGCCAAGCAGGAATGCGGCCTGGACGACTACCAGGTCCGCCGCTACCCCGGCTGGCACCGCCACATCACCCTCGCCATGGTCGCCCACGCCTGCCTCATCGTCCCGAAGGCCCGCGAAGCGGACACGGGGAAAGCAGAAACGGATCATCCCAGCTCATACCCGTCACCCTCCCCGAACTCCGACGCCTGATCAGCCGCCTCACCCATTGCCGACCATCACCCGTCCAGCACGTCCTGCACTGGTCACACTGGCGCCGCAGACGCCAGTTCCAGGCCCGAATCAGCCACTGCAAACGACGCGGACACACACCACCAGAAGCTGCCAACCAGTCAGTCCAAAGACCGTTGCAGTACTAAGAACCCGTTGTTCTATCGAACGCGGTCGTTGGGGTTTCCGTGGTGGGAGTGGGTTTCGTTCTGGTGAGGCAGGGATGCGTCGTCGTATTTCTCCTGGATCGTGGGGTGGCTGATGACGTCGGTGATGGGGCTGCTGGAAGCAAGGGAGTCGGCCTGCCGGGAGGTGATCGAGCGGTTGCGGGAGGAGGCCGATCGGATCCTGGCCGAGCTCGGAGAGGCCGAAGGGCAGTTGGAGCGGCTGGTCATCGCGCGGGAGACGGTGGCCGATGTCCTGAACGGCCCGGCCGTTGCAGCTCAGGGGGCCGTGGTGAAGGACGCGGATGCGGTTCCGGCCGGGGTGATGGTGGTGCCGCGTCGTCGTGAGGGTCTCTCGGTTCGTGTGCTGCCGGAGGAGCATCAGCGGGTCATGGCCGTGCTGGACGCCGGGGCGGCTGCTGGTGGTGTGCGGGCCAGGGATCTGACCGTCGCGCTGGGGCGGGAGTCGGTTCCTGGGAAGATCGAGGGTGTGCGGGCGATGGCCAAGCGGCTGGTGGCGCGGGGGTGGGCGGTGGAGGAGACACCCGGGGTGTTCACCCCGGCCGGCGGATCAAGGACGCCTGCTGCTGCGTGAGAGCGGCTGCCGTGCGAGACGGCGGCCCATGACGATGGTCATGGACCACATCACCCTCGCCTCGTGGGTGGCGGTCAGGCGTTCGTAGTCGCGGACCAGGCGGCGGCGGTGCATCAGCCAGGCCAGTGTGCGCTCGACGACCCACCGGCGGGGCAGGACCACGAAGCCGGCGCGGTCATCGGTGCGTCTGACGATGGCGAGTGCGAGGTGAAGGGAGTCCTTTGCCCATTCGACGCATCGGCCGGCGTAGCCGCCGTCGGCCCAGACCAGCGTGATCTTTCGGTGGAATTCCCGGAGCCGGTTCAGCACCGGCATGTCCGAGGGCTAACGCCGCGTCCGGCTCCCGTGATCAGCCGCGTTTCCATACAGATGCGCGATGCAGTCACACGATGGGGAAGCCGGGTTGGACGCGGCGAGCTCGGACACGCAAAGCTGTGACAACAGGGTCTCCTGGAACTGCCCGGATGGGGTCGCACCCCCGAGCTACCAAGAGGCCCTGCCTTCATGCACGGACCACCACAACATCACCCGACCCAGAATCCCGTTCGAACCCCAACGACCGCAGGATCGATAGAACAACGGGTTCTAAGCGGCGCCTGTCTTGTCGTTGATCTGGAAGGTGATTACGTCGACTTCGTCGGTTCCCGCCAGATCTGGGTAGTGGCCCTTGAGGCCTTCCCGGAGTTCGGTTGCGGTCGTCAGCCCCTCGGCTTGGGCGTCCTGGTTGGTGAGGTCGCTGACGAGGCAGTGCCTGATGCCGGTCACCTCTGCCGGCAGGACGACCTCGGGATCGCTTTCAAACACCAGCCGTGCCGGCCCGAGCTGGGCCGGGTCCTGGAAGCGGGTGGTCTTGGTCTTGGCGCCAGAGCGGACGTCTTCAAGGTAGCGGGGGTTGAACCGGATGATCGGGGGACCGGCCGTCTCGGGGTCTTGGTAGAGCGATGGGTCGAGGCCGTTCATGCCCGTCTCCGGGGTCCATCGCTGAGTCAGCGGCATCAGGTCGGCGGCGAGAACGGACCTGGGCCCCGCGGGCGTGGGCACGATGACGCGCATGGTGGGGTAGTAGTCCACGAAGACCTGCCGATCGCGCCCGCACGGCCCGATGATCCCCCGCCCGTGGTTTCCCACGGCAACGATGCAGCGCATCTGGCGGGCGCCCTGGGCTCGTGCGGCTCCCAGAGCCACGAGTTCGGCACAGGGTCCGCCTGTGAAGTGGTAGAGGTTCACCCCCGCGAACATCCGGTAGTCGGCGGCCATGACCGCAGCCCCCATCGTGTGGATCCCGTCTTCGTCGGGCCCGGCGTCCGTATGCGCGTCTATGGTGCGGCGTGCCAGCTCCACGAGCTCACGCTCGTCATCATCGAGAGCTCGTGCAGATGACGGTACGTACACGTTGCAGCCTTCCCTTTAGCCAGCAGTCGCCAAGATCATTCCACGCCATGCAGGTGGGCTCCACGGGATTTCGGCTCGCCTTGACTGGGCCCCCATAGTGGTCCCGTGGGCAGGGATGGAGCGCCCTGGCTGAGGCTGGCCGTGGTCGCGGTCACGGAGGACGATCCCGGGCCGCGGCTCTGCCGTGACTGTGGTGGCCCATTGATGCCGACGGTGAAGGCGGCGGCGGTGTTCTGTACGTCGATGTGTGTGCCGTTCGCGGCACTGGCGGCGGATGCGGCGGGCAGGCGCGAGGGCCCGGGCGGTGCAAGGTGCCAGGGCTGCCACCTTCCCGGAGTGTGGGGTGTCCTGAACCGTTGGCGTCGAACGTGCTTCCTCGGCAACATACTGTTCTCCCGCCTGTCGCAAACGGGCCTGGCATCGACGGCGGACGCAGTGGCGCGGGATGAGTCGAGCGCTAGCACCAGGTGTCGTGATGCATTGACTCAGCCACCAAGTCGCTGAGCTGCGTCAACGTGAGACTGGACTAAGAGGTCCTAACAAAGGCGTTGGACGTGTCGGTGGGTGATGAGGCAGGTAGCGAGGCCGAGGAAGGCTTCGTGGATGTCGTCGCGTCGTTTCCCAGTGGGTTCGCAGGCCTCGGAAGCCGTGAACCCAGGCGATGGTCCGCTCGACGACCCAGCGGTGGATGCCGAGGCCGGATCCGTGTGGGACGCAGCGGCGGGCGATCACGGGCTTGATGCCCATCGCCCAGACCAGTCGGCGGTACTTGTCGTGGTCGTAGCCGCGGTCTGCCAGCAAGGTGTCGGGCCGCTTCCGTGGCCGTCCCACCAGGCCGGAGACCGGCGGAATCTTCTTCAGAAGGGGTATCAGCTGAGTGACGTCGTTGCGGTTGCCGCCGGTCAGCGAGACGGCGAGCGGGATGCCCTGGCCGTCGACGACGAGGTGGTGCTTGCTGCCTGGACGTGCGCGGTCGACCGGGCTGGGCCCGCTTTTGGGCCCCGTCGAGCGGCCCGGATGTGGGAGGAGTCGATCACCCCCCGTGACCAGTCGATCTGCTCGCGGCCCGCAGTTTTGTGTGCAGAACGGCGTGGAGCCGGCCCCAGACACCGGCCTCATTCCGGGCCTCGAGGCGGCGCCAGCAGGTCATACCCGGACCCGAAGCCCAGCTCCTGGGGCAGGTACTCCCACTGGATACCGGTATGCAGCACGAACAAGACACTCCGCATAAGGCCTGCCGGTCCGGCACCCGCGGCCTCCCCGGCTTCAGCTTCGGTCCCGGAACCGGCAACAACGGCTCGATCAATTACCACAGTTCGTCCGAGACGATCCACGGACGAGACTTCCCCCTTCCCGACGACCAGACCAACGAGCATCCGACAGTCACGCGGCTGGCGCCGGGGCGCACTTACGAACCTGCTCAACCCCAAGGTGGGCGCCTTCTACGTGGCCGTCCTGCCGCAATTCATTCCGGTCGGCGCCCCGCACGTGACGACCGGTATCCTGATGGCAGGCATGCACATCCTGCTGGGCTTGCTCTGGGCAGGCGTACTGATCGCATGCCCCCGGGCACTCCGCGACAGCCTTCGACGTCCCTCAGCACGCCGGATGCTCGTCTGCATCAGCGGCACGGTCATCGCCGGCTTCGGCGTCCGTGTCGCCCTTGGCGACTGAACCTCATCGCCCCCTCATCCTCTACGCGCCATCGTGTGAAGTGCGGAGAAGCCACGCTCCGTGCTGCCAGTACGAGGTCGGATCCTCGCCCCTGTGCGAGGCCTGCAAAACCGGCGGCGCGTGCAGTACGGGCGCTAAGCACCGTGTCCGTGCTGCCGCCGGACCTGCCCCGGCTCCGCACCCTGGTCACCTACCTGCGCGGCGAGCTCGGCCGCGCCGAGAAGGCGCTCGCGGCCGCCGTGGCGCACCAAGGCCGCCCAGAACCGCAGCAAGGACCAGGCCCGCAACCACCGGCTGTCGCACGCCGGCTCCGACGGCTCCAACCCCGGCCACAAGGCGACATCCTCAACCTCCTTCAAGGAGATCGGCGTCGGCGTCTCCGGGACCAGCCACTACTGGACCCGGAACTTCGCCACGGCCCGTTGAGACCGCGCGACCGGCATGGTGCCTGCACCACGCCGGGTCGCCCCCTCCCCCCAGCAGCCGTCGTCCCACCGCCACCCTCCGGTACAGGCTTCACCGGCCGGTCTCGACCGGGCGGCGGCACCGGCGCCGCCGCGGTCAGGCCGTCGCAGCCGCAGCCGCAGCGTGATCGGTACGGGCCCGCATGCGTGCCGCGTCCGCGCGTGGCGGCGCGCCGAACTGCCGTTTGTACTCGCGGCTGAACTGCGAGGGGCTGTCGTATCCCACGCTGGAGGCGACGCCGGTCACGTCGTGCGGGCGGCGGGCCAGCAGCAGCCGCGCCGCCTGCAGCCGGATCTGCTTCTGATACTGGATCGGGCTCATCGCCGTGACCGACTGGAAGTTCCGGTGGAACGCGGAGACGCTCATCCCGGAGGACCGGGCCAGGTCTTCGACGCGGAAGGCCTCTGCGTAGTTGTCGCGGATCCAGCCCACTGCCCGGGTGATGTGCGTCAGGCCGCTGTCCGCCAGGCCGAGCTGCCGGACGGCTTCGCCCTGCTCCCCCGTCATCAGCCGCCACAGGATCTCCCGCTTGGCCAAGGGGACCAGCACCCGGCGGTCGCGCGGCCGGTCCAGCAGGCGCAGCAGCCGCACGATCGCGTCGATCAGCTCTGCCGGTGCGTCGCTGACCGTGATCCCGGGCCGGGCCGACCGGGTGGAAGGCGGCAGGTCGCCCGGCCCCGCCTGCAGCATCAGCTCCGCGATGACGGCGGGCTCCAGCGTCATGCCGAAACCGAGTTCGGGTCCCCGGGCGATGCGTCCGACCACCGGCAGGTCGGCCGAGGCGACCAGGTACTGACCGACGCCGTATTCGTACACCCTGTCTCCGAGCGCGAGCCGCTTGGCCCCCTGGGCGATGACCGCGAGCATCACGCCGGACATCGCGTACTCCGGCTCGGCGCCCGGTTCGGCCCGGCAGATCCGGACGCCGTCGATGGCCGTACTCAGATCGGGCCGCGCATGGCGGCCCAGCAGGTCGCGGAGCTCGTCGAGGGACATGCCCCCATCTCACCACGAGACCCGGCAGGATTCCCCGCCTCGGGGCAGGATCGTGCAAGGACGCGCGGAGATCGGGCGAATCTCCGCGCCGGGCCGGGGAAAGGGGGCGGGGGCGTGCAGCCGAGCGTACGACTACGACCCGGTGCCCTGCTCCTCGTAGTGGGCTATCAGCCGGCCGCGGGCGATGGCGTGGAACCGCAGGTGGAATCCCACCAGGGCCGGCGTCGCGTCCGCATCCGGGCCCAGCTTCTCCCGGTCGACGGCGTACACCGTGAACACGTACCGGTGCAAGCCGTCCCCTTGCGGAGGCGCGGCCCCGCCGAAGTCCCTGCTGCCGTAGTCGTTCCGCACCTGCACGGCACCGGCGGGCAATCCATCGAAGCCCCCGGTTCCGGCCCCCGCCGGCAGCTCGGCGACGTCCGCCGGGATGTCGAAGACCGTCCAGTGCCAGAACCCGCTGCCGGTCGGTGCGTCCGGGTCGTAGCACGTGACCGCGTAGCTGCCGGTGCCCTCCGGTCCTGCAGACCAGCCTATCTGCGGCGAGGAGTTGCCCTTCGCGTACACATGGGCGTCCGGGAGGATCCCGCCGTCGCTCAGGTCCGTGCTGCTCACCGACAGCTCGGGCACCTGCGGGTGGAAGTCGTGCGGCAGCGGACGCCGTTGCACCTGATCACTCAACTTCTTGTCCTTCTTCGTGTCTACAAGGGGTGTTCCCCGAGCGCCGGGGGCACGTGCCCATCGGAGCACGAATCCGGCGGGGGGCGGATGCCGCCGGGAGGATCGTGCAAGAACCCGCGACCTTTACCCGGCACCAGGCGCGGGAGTCGCATCGAGGGCACGTCACCGAGCGGCAGCTCGTCCACCGAGGATCCCGAACCCGACGGGCTCCTGGGGGCAGAACGTGCGAGGACCGGCCGGCGCCCAGCGCCAGCAGTCTTTACAAAGACCTCGCACGGTCGGAGGTGTCGTAGGGGTCACCACGGCACCGACCGGACCACACACGTCCTGCCCCCGGGCTGGACAACGCCGCCCGGGCCCATCAGAGATCCAGAACCTCTAATTACTAACGAATTAGAGGTGTCGTTCTCCGCAGGAGGCTTGCCCACGCCCCCTGACCTGCACGAATGCCAGATCATCGGATTCGTGGGGTCCCACCTGCGGTCACACCCTCGGTCCCCCGCCCAGTGCAACCGTGCAAACAACCCTCCAGCCGCCCCCGATCAACCTCTCGCGAGGCTCAGCAGGAGGGGTCCCAACCTTCGGGGCCGGCGCCGCGCCACTCCACGAAGTCGGGGTCGGTGAGGTCCACGTCCTCGGCGTTCTCCAGCCTGACGGCCGCGAGGAAGACCCGGATGTCGGCCGGGCGGTACGCGACCCCGATCGAGACGCCGTCGTAGCGCACCCGGCGCCAGCCCTGCTCGTCGGGCGGATAGACGATCAGCTTTGCGGATGCGCCCAGCCTCTTCCCGTCCTCGCTCACCGGCACCCGGCCGCGCGCGAACGGGTGAGGCTCACCCCGGGCCACAGCCCGCGGACAGTGGCACCGGCGCCTGCGACCGCGGAGTACGTTCAGGAGTACGGGGTGCGGCCCTGGCCAGCAGGGCCGCGACGGCGGGTCGCGCGCCCACAGCGTCCTGCCGAGCAAGGCCCGCGGCCGGAGTCAGGTTCCACTCCCTCGTGCGGATGAAGCCGAAGCCGACGGCGAACCGCCTCCCGTCCCCCGCCGTCGCAGCGGACATGAAGCCGATCGACAAGCAGCACATCGCGGAGCCGGGCCTGGTGGTCCTGGACATCACCGGTGGGGACGAGGACACCGTCCGGGCCGTCATCGCCACGCTGGAGGGGCGCTGGGCGGCCTCGGGCCTCGGCCCGAGGCGCCGGAATCCTGGCGAGCCAGGCGTGCGGGCCCGGATCTACGCCGACGTCCTGCGCCCGGGACGGGAAGCCCCATAGCCACGGGCCCCCTGGGCAAGCCGCCCTCGCGGAGGGCTTGCCCAGGGTCGCCTTGGGCTTGCCCATGCGCTCAGGCTTGCCCGGCCGCCGGCACCCACAGGGGGTGAGCCCGCCCGGTGCCGTGGCAGTGGGAGCACGGTCCGCCGCCGGGCATGCTGTGCGCGTCGATGGTGGTGACGGCGTCACGCAGGAGTTGGGTGAGGCCGTCCACGTGGTCCGTGTGGAGGGCGAGCTGGTGGCGCTTGCCGAGCAGAATCTCCAGCGCGGTGCCCGGCGCGGCGGCGCCCAACTCGTAGGTGAGGCCGCGGGTGACCGTGGTGATCAGATCGTGGATGTGGCCCATCGTCTCCCCGCCGGACAACTCCACTCGCGCGGTGAAGCCGATGTCGTCGGGCCGGGTGAGGGAGAGCAGCGCGTCAGCTCGCTCGAAGGGGACGAGGCGCCCAACAGATTCGCAGTGGGTCTGGCGGAGGGAGGCGAGGGCGTGCCACATGTCCCCCGCATCTCTGCCCACGTGCCCGGTGTTGCTCTGCTTGGTTCGTCTCATGGCTCCGGTGTACGTGCGGCGAGGAGGCGTCGGGCGGCTCCGGGCCTTCGCGTCCCAGGCGGTGACGCCACGACTCGGAAGCCGTCCCGCCACGTGCTCCGGACGCTGGGCAAGCCCTCCGTGTCGATGGCTTGCCCAGCACAAGCCGTGACCGGTCCGCGGGCCCGGCCGTGACCGATCCATCTCCCCCGATCGGTCAACCCGCACGTCAGCGCCGTGACCGGTCCATGCAACTCTCGGCCGAGGCGGTGACCGGTCATCGGTCATCGGTCAGCTGGCCCTGCCCGGGGTGGGCAAGCCGGTGTTCGGGCGGCTTGCCCAGGCTCTCGTTGGGCTTGCCCAGCGCCGGTCAGCGGCCGACCGCTTCGGGGTAGCGGGCGCGGCGCCGGTGCGGGTCGTCGACGCCGATCTCGTACCAGAGGCGGGCCTGGGACATCCTCATTCCGGCCTGTCGTGAAAGTGCTGGTCACGAGTGATCTGGCATGCACGTACGGCATGGCTGTCAGTGGGGTCGTGCATGATCGGTGCGTCAGTTCTCTGTAGACGGGAAGGCGCCATGCCGATCACAAATCAACAGGTAGCAGGGCACGCGTTTCTCCGGCCCATGTACGAGGACTCGTACTTCCCCGATCGCGTCGTCGACCAGGGCAGGGCGATCCTGCTGCGGCTGTGCGAGCGGATTGAGGCTGAGCAGCCGCCGAATCTACAAGCCTTGTACGCGCTCACACAGGCCGCGACGGAGGAGTTCAATCTGCTGGAAGCGGAGTTCGAGGCAGCCGGCAGTGAGATCGAGACGGTTGCGCGTGAGCGGATCGCTGAGGAGTTCTGGCTTGTGGCGTCGGCATACGGGTTCGCAGACGCGGATACAGAGGAGCTGATCGCTGGCAGAGACTGGTGAGCAAAGGCCAGCCTGATACCCGCCCCGGTCACCTGCCCCATGGCGCAGTACGGAGCCTCATCCTCCAGGGACATCACGGATGGCACAGGAGTCGCACGATGCAGATCACAGGTAGCGACCTGTACGTGAATCACCCAGTGTTGGCCATCGGTTCGACCCAGTGGATCCCCACGACACTGGCTCTCAACAACGAACCCGCTGTCGGCTGAACCGTCCTTGGATGCCGACAGGCATCGCTTGATGGCATGTTGGGCAGCGAAGGGGGCGTGTTCGCCGTCATTCGAGAGCCCGCATCCCAGGGAGCGGGAGTCCTGCGCACTGCCCCTGTCGCCGGCGAGACGACCTGGTCGCTCGTCTGCCGGATCGCTGCACGCTACGGCCAGGACCCCAGCAGGCTGACGGGTCACTGGCAGTGGCTGAACCAGCAGCCCAGACACCCCGGCGGCGCGCTGCGCGCGGACGCGGAAGTGCTGCTGAACGGAGGCGGTCGAGCGGTGCTGGCTGCGCTGTGCGGAGTGGACGAGGCGGTACTCGGCGCCGGCCGCCCGCGCCCGCGCCTTGCCGTCGTGGGGTCAGGACGACGACCAGCTTGGCGATCAGTCCTCTGGGGTTGCCAGGGCACTGAGGCGCGTCGGAGGCAGGGTGGCAGGGGCTGGTGGCTTTCGGCTGTCGGTCGTGTGTGGCCCGGCGTACAGGGGAAGTGCCGCGGGTGGTCCGGTATGCAGAGCGTTGGGAGCGCGTGTGCGAGCACCAGCGGCAATGGGCACTGGACACCGATACCGACCTCGACATGGAGCACCTCGACCTGCGTGCCACTGCGGAGATGGCCGCCGCGCAGCGGCGGTGGGAGGGGCCCCTGGCCTCGGGCGGCCGTTAGGTTGGGGGTTGGGCTGCGTGAACTTGCTGGGTGGAGATGTCGCCGGGAAACGACGGCGGTCGGGCGCGGCGCGGGTATCGCTGGTCAGGGGGTGCGTGGCGTGTCAGTGGGTGCTGGCAGTCTTACCCGGTGAAGATCAACGGATTTGACGATGACTCGCTGGTGGCCGGGGAGGAACTGGTCTCCCGCCGGGGTTTCTGGGTCGCGTACCTCATGTGGATGTGCTACCCGGAGAACTGGTGCGTGCCGGAGCCTCCACCGACCCCGGAGTGGTTCGGCGCGGACTCGGCCGATGCCTACGCCGTGTCCGACGTGCTGACGGACGAGGACAACCGGCCCGTGTTCCGGATCCCGTTCGGCGGCGGGCACACCGCGGTGGTGGTGAACGGTTCCGAAGACCGGGGCACGCACTATCTCATCACCCACCCCGACTGGCAACGACACGGCCACCTCGCGACCATCGACGGACCCCAGGCGGGCCCCGGCCTGTCCTGGCGGGAACTGCTGCACATCGCCGAGACCCCGGACCACGAGTCCCCCGGAATCCATGACCGGCACGCCCGACTGCTGCTCCTGCTGCCCGCGATGAGCGACCAGGAGACTCTGTATGAGCGCATATACGCCATGGCGCCGACGCCGGCGATCGACGCAATCGCCGAGGCGCTGGTCCGGGTCGGCGTTCTGGCCGACAAGGCTGTGCGCATGGCGGAGATCCTGGTGGACCATCGGCTGTGGGAGCCGACCTCCTGGTCGCTGTCCGATGAGCAGCCCTTCGGCGGCATTCTCTACAGCGATGACCCCCGCAGCCCGCGGCATGATCAGAGGCTCGCCCAAGGCATCACTCAGGAACAGCACGAACAGCTCGCCCGCGCACTCGGAACATGGCCCGTCTGACGTCAAGAACCGACATGTGGACGGTCACTCATTTCCCCAGGGCTAACTTTACGTAATTCCCCGGGTGCTGGCCTCGTCAGCGGTCTATCGCCCAAGGAGCGTCTGTGGGTGGGGCACCTGTTGTGAGGATGTGGCTGACGATCCGCATCGCTTCTGCCAGAGGCACGGTGTCCTCGTCGGGATACTCGTCGTGCGGTCCGTCGCCAGAAGAAAACCGCTGCTCGAGCTGCTGGCGCCGGGGCTGAGGGCGTGCTCGCCGGGATCGGCCTCGTATCGAGGAGCCCAGGACTCGACGATGTGCATGACCCTCTCACACAGTCTGAGAGGGTCGTCCTAGCTGGTCGGCGGCTTGTCCGTCGGGTTCTTGGGGCGCTTGTTCGGACGGTAGCTGGGGCCGTTCATGATGACTTGGTGGCTGGTGTTGATCAGCCGGTCCAGGAGTGACTCGGCGACGACGGGGTTGGGGAAGAGCGGATACCAGTCGCTGGGTGCCCGGTTGCTGGTGACGATCAGGGATCGGCCCTGCCGTTCGCTGACCAGCTCGTAGAGGTCGTCGGCCTGAGCCGCGGTCAGCTGGCGCATGACGAAGTCGTCCACGATGAGGACGTCCGGGCGGACCAGTTCCCTCATCCGCTTCTCCCATGTCCGGTCCGCGTGCCCGCCGGCCAGCTCGGCCAGGATCCGGCTGGTCTTCGCGAAGCGGGCGTGGGCACCCAGGCGGATCGCGAGGTGCCCGAGTGCCTGGGCGACGTGGGTCTTTCCGACCCCGACCGGCCCAAACAGAATCACGGACTCTCCGGCATGGAGCCAGCGCAGTGCGGCCAGGTCCCGGATCTGGGCGGCCGGACGCCGGATCGATTTCGAGTCGATCCGCCGCCTGAGCAGGATCGCTCCGGTCTCCAGGGGCCGCGTCCAGTTCGGCGCGAGCAAGGCCGGCGCCGTCGACGTCCCGCGCTTCGCCGCCGGGCACGTCGACGACCTGCCCGGGGCACACCCCCCAGGTCCACTGGGCGCAGCTGCGCACGGTCGGCAAGGGCCGACGCTCTCCCCTCCCGTACTCCAGGCCCGCCGGCCTGAGCGCCCCGGCCCCGGCTCTGATGGACGACACCTCTTCCCCTCGGCTATCGCGTGGGAAAGACACCACCTCATGCAGTTGAGCCGTCAAGCCGTGGGTGTTGAACCGCTCCTTCGGATCTTGCCAAGGGCCCAGCCCTGGGCCCGCCGCGCACAGGGGTCGGCTGAGGATCTCCGGCGGGCAGGTGGATCACCAGAGGCCGAAGAACCGTGTCCACCAAGTGGGCCGTGCGGCGAAGTGCTCCAACGCGCTGGGGCCCTCGTAGTCACTCTCCAGCAGTTCTTCGGGGACGCTCACGTAGTCCAGGTCGGCCAGCGCCCCTCCACAGTGGCGAGGTCCCCGAGGTCCAGCGCCCCCTCCTCATGGGCCTCGTCCGGCCTAGGAAGGCCCCCGGATTGTCGGCGCAGATCTCGGCGAGGGATCCGAACTTGCTCACGCAGACCACGATCCGCGTCCCGCCAGACCGTCGCGTCCGCAGGCACACGAACGCGCCCGTACTCACTGGAGTCCTGGGTGTCCCGCTCGGACTCGCACGAGGCACCGAAGTCCGCTTCGAGCCGACGCACCAGCCCGCCGAACTTGAGGCCGGTCGCCGCGCGGTCGTAGTGCAGCGGCCGTTCCAGCCGCTCGGGGTCATCGAATTCGCGCAGCACTGCCAGCAGTTCCATCTCGCTCTTCGCCATCCGCACACCCCGTCGACGAAGGCGAGGCCGAACAAGGGGCTGCGGCAGCCCACCGGGCCCTCGACGACGCCGCCCGCATCGACTCCACCCTCGTGGCCTCGCTGTGCTCACCTGTTCGGGTGACCCCGGGGTGTGGGCGGGCGGTTCTGGACGTGGACTGGGTGTCCCACCTCCCATTTCTGCGGTGACTTGCCTACGGAGGAGCAGCAGCTCGTATGGGCGGCCCAGGGCGCCCCGCGCGCGGAGATGCTCACCGCCAGGACCGACAAGCCCGGCTGGAAGTCCAAGCCCACCTGGTACCTCCTCACCACCCAGGACCACGCAGTGCACCCAGAGCTGCAGCGCTCCGTCTCCCAGTGCACGGGCGCCACCACTGTCGAGGTCAACAGCAGCCACGTCCCGATGCTCTCCCAGCCCGAGGCCGTCCTCGACTTGATCCGCAAGGCAGCCAACGCCGTGACCGCAGCGTTTGTCGGGGGATTGCAAGAGCGTCTGCAGCCCAACCGCGAGAACACGCTCTTCCGCTGGAGAGTGGTGTCGCCAAATTTGAGAACGCGTGGATGCTTGCTTCGGAACGTCGGTTGTGCTGTGTGCGGCGAGGGGGCGGGTGCTGTCATCCCAAGGGGGCCAGCGCTCGACGAAGTGCCGGACAGAAGGCGGGCGATGCGGCCGGAACCTTGAGGACGCCGCACCGCTCGCTTCACGCACGCCGCTCAACGTCTGCCACCACCCCTGCGGTGTGATCCAGCGGAACACCCGCGTACGTCGGCGCTCCCGCTCTTGCTTTGAGGCCGTCGCACCGGGGCGGAGGCCTACTGGGTTCCGTTGACGCAGACTGCTTCGACCCTCATCTGGATGGTCCCCGTGCCTTCGTTGGTACCACTGACGAACCAGCGGAAGGGGGGCCCCGACGGCGTCGAGAGGGGAAACGACTCTTCCGTTCGAAAGTCACCTCCGAAGGTGACGGGGCCGCCACCCGTGACGATCTTTCCCTCCGGGCAGTCCACCTGGGCGTTGCGGGTCTCGCCCGGAGGGATCTCTACCGCTTGGCCGAAGACCCTCTCAGCACCCGTCACGCCCCCTGAGCCGTTCGACGGGGTCGCGGCCTGGGCGTTCTGGCCGCAGCTCATGTTCTGGGTGCCGGTGTTGATGTGGCCATTTCCGACCTGCCCCATCGGGTAGCAAACTTGGAGGAGCGGCGAATTGCCCAGCAGTGAGAGGAGCCCCCCGTCGCCTTCAGCCTGGGCGCCTCCGGCGCTGAGGAGAAGCGTCGCCGTCGCAGCGGCGCTGATCGTGGCAAACCGCCTGGTGAGTTCCACTGAGCTGACCTTCCGTCCCTGGTGAGAATCCGGCGTATCAACGGACAGCGTGGCGCCGACCGCCGTCCGATGGGACGCCTGGCACACCGTTCCGTGCGGCTTTTCGCCCGTACGGCGTCAGCCCGACACCCAGCGTCTTCCCTACGGAAGTTGCCTCGCCGGGTTATCAGGCGCGATGACAGCAGGGGTCCCGCGACGCCTCCCAGAAGAGTTCGTCCCCCACGGACACCATGCCGGATAACGGACATCACGGGTTGTGGCGGATGTGTTTAGGACTGACCACCACGAAATATCCGCCACAGCCGTTTTCAAGGATCCCCATCAACCCGGAGTACGGCGAATGGTGCGCATGTCGGCGGCCTGGCCGGCCGAACTGGCGGGTGTAGTCAGGAGCCGACGGGTTCGTCCCAGGGCATGACGAGCGTGGCTGCACCTCAGGGACGCGGGCGGCGTCGTGGCCCGTGGACTCGCGTCGGGCCTGGAACGCCGGAGGCGGGGCCGGATGCGTCGCGTAGTCCATGTCGTCGAACCAAGCCGTGAAGCCCGAACGCACCGCGTCCGTCACCGCCTGGCCGATCAGTTCCCTTGCCTGCCCCACACGCACGGTCCCACCCATCCCCTCCCGGCCCCGGCCTCGCCGTCGCCGCATTACTGCGAAGGCCACCGGATCCAGCATGCGGTCGTTGCCCGTACGACCTCTCGCAGCGGCGGCAGTGGCGACCTCTTCGTCGTCGGCAGCAGCAGTGGCGCCATCGGCGGCGTAAGCGGCTTGGCTCTCGCAGGGCTTCCGTCAGCCGGTCCGCCGCCACCCCGGCCGCAGCGCCGCGCGGACCTACTCGGTGTCCGACACCTCGACCACCCGCCCACGACCACAGCCCCGGGCCGGCGTCAGCCGCCGGGACCAGGCCCGAACCGGCAGCCCCCCGCCAGGCCGCCAACGGAACCCGCAGCCTGGCTTTCGTCGTAGCTCTCACGTACCGAACGCACAGAGCGATGCGCGCGATGACGGAGGCCCTTCGAGCCTCCTACCTCACATTGAGCACCGCTTCTTGGGACTACCACTGAGCTGAAGAACTTCTGGCACGCGCTCCTCGGCTGCAGGGTCCGCGCCTGCTTCCTCAACGGCCCGCTTCGCGTCTCTTGATCAACTTGGGGTAGGGTCCGGCTCGCCTGAAGAACATAAGAACTGCCTTGGGGGATTCGGACTATGAAGCGCTGGGCGAAGTGGGTGGCTGTCGGAGCGGTGGGGGTGCCTATGGCGCTCGGCGTGGTGGCCTGTGCCGGGGAGCAGTCCCTGGAAGCAGCCGCGAAGGGCACCTGGGACTGCACAATCACCGATGGCCGCCGCGGGATCTCCGCGACGGTGACCGTGGGAGACGGGACCTACCAGGTGAGCGACGGTGGCCGCGAGGGCAGCTCCGGGACGTGGAAGCTCTCCGGCGGCAAGCTGGAGGTCAAGGGTGACGACGGCCCGTACCAGGTCAGCGGTGTGCCCGGTGAGGTGAAGGAGCTGATGGGGATGGAATTCGGCGAAGACGGCAGCAAGAAGCTGTCGCCGTGGAGCGTGGGGTGGAAGGGCAATACCGTCACCTTCCCGTACCACGGCGCCAAGGTCACCTGTCAGAAGATGTAGGCCCGAGGGGTCAGGCCCCGACGGCCCTGGACCTGGCCAGGGCACTGACCTTGCCCGAGGCAAGGGCCGAGACTCGAGGCGGTCCCTCACCATCGTCGGTGCGAGTGAGTGCCAGACAAGCGGAGTCCCGCCGGATCGCTATTCCGGCGGGAGATGCGGTCCCCGGCACAGGGGTTCAGTGGTGCCAGTCGCCGAGCGTGATGATGATGCTGGCGTCGTCGAAATCGTGAAGGGACTTGGCCTTGGGCGGCTGGGCCGCGTAGATGCCGATGTGTTTCCGTTGGCATACACGACGAGCAGAGCCAAGGGGACGGCGGTCCCGCCGGTTGCCTTGATCACGTAGCCGCCGTCCTGCGGCTCCATGGAGAGCGAAGCGCGCCTTTCCCGGGGTATCCGAGTTGTCTCGGTCAACATCAGGCCGGATTCGTCGGCCTGCTGCTGCTTCTTGTCGCTTACGGGGGATCCCTTTCGCCTGGTAGAGCCGTCACTTGGGTTTCAGCGTCGTGGCCGGTGAGGGGGCTGGTGTACCGACGACGTCTGACGGACGCAACAGCGGGATATGGGCCTTGCTCAGGGCGCCTGTTTCCTCGGTCGACCGCACGTGTGGGTGATCTCTCGGCGCTCGCGTGTTGCTGCCCGTCATCGAGGATGCAGCCTCCCACAAGGGAGCCGCAGCTTGGATGATGACCAGGCGATGCGTGCCGTCCTTGGCCGTACGGCCAAGGAGCGGGCCTTCGTCAGCAGCTCGGTCAGCATGCGGGCAGCACGCATGCTCGGACCGATCCTCGTTGCCGGCCCAGCCGGTGTCACTCATGGCTACGCGTTCACGGAAATTGCGCCAGAACCGGTTCTCGTGAACAAAGCCACCGACAGGACCTTCCGCGGCGCCGGCCGTGCTGAACGGGGATCGGTGTCCGACAGGTCGTGCCACAGGACGATGCACCAGCAGCGACGTGGCTGCTGATGCCCGCAGCGGCGGTACTCACCTACCGCCGGGCCCGGTGCGTTCTGGTGGTGCATCCAGGCCGTCAGTGCAGCCTGGAGGTCGGCGATTTCGCGGGGGTTGAGGGTACGGCTGGTGGCGTCGGTGTGCAGGCGGACTCCCGTGGCTGTGATCGTCCAGCCCGGACCGCGTCGCGGGGCGGGGGTCAGGGCTTCCCCTTCGGCCAGGCCGCGCAGTGCTTCCCGGACGGGCGAGGAGACGCGGCCGGTACCGTGCGGGAAGGGGGTACGGGGCCGGGGGGTGAGGCCGATAGCGGTGTAGAAGGTGGTCAGGGCGTCCTCGAGCGAGCGGGGTCCGGCCGGTGCGGCCCCGGTGAAGTCGTCGATGAGTTCCGGATGCGGGCGCGGTGCGTGCGGACCGTACGGCTGATCGTGCAGGGGATGCTCGTCGGTATCCAGACGCACGCACGCGGGCGCGATCAGTTCACGGGTGAAACCGCGGCCGATCAAGGCCGCATACACCTTGCGCAGCTCGGCAGCCTGGCGCGGTACCGGATGCGGGTCCGGGGCGATCGGCGCGTGCGGCTTCGCCGGCCACGGCGCCATCCCGAGAACCCCAGTGCTCTGGTGCAGCACACCGGCCTGCGTCAGCACCAGCGTCGCCTGCCGGCCCTTCACGTCCGAACCGAGCCGGAAACCAACCACCATCGTGCCCATCACGCCACCCTTCCCCGACCACCACAGCCGTCTGATCACGCCAGCCAGACCGCACGCGCGTGGGGACAGGATGGCGATGTGCCTCTGGGGGCGGAAGCCGCACGTGCTAGCGGGAATCCGTTGCGTCGTCCTCGGTCGGGCCGGGGGCTGCCGTGCTGTCGGCGGCCTGGCCGGCGGCGCGTTCGGCGCGGAGTTCTTCAGCGACGTCGTAGGCCCGGCCCGGGTCGTAGACGGTGACCGTAGTACCGGGGCTGTGCATCGCGGCTGCCGCGGGCGTGTACCGGTAGATTTCGACGCCGCGTTGGGCGGCTATGCCGTCGACCTCGCCGACGGATACCCGCCACAGCGCGGCGGTGTGGGACCGGGTCCACCACTCGTCCGGACGCAGGAAGTCCCGCTTGACCTCCGTCTGACGCTCCACCGCCACCTGGCTCCGGCAGAGTTGCTCGGTCAACCAGCCGGTCAGTGCCTGTGCGTCGACCCGAGAGAGCGGTGCGAACGCCGCCGGTTCGCACTCCACCGTCTCGCTGCCGGTATGCAACACCACCTTGATCGACTTTCGCTGCCCCAGACTGAGTCGCTCGATGACGACGACTCGCTGCAGATCAGCCATCGCCATCGTCGATGAACGCAGGAAGCGGGCGATCACGACCTGGGCCGGAGTTCCCAGAGGGCGGAGCTCGACCCACCGCACCGTCAGGGAGACCGTGACATACATCATGGCCACGGCGAGCACGATCACTGCGACCACCGTGAGCGCCAGTAGCACCCAGAAACAGCCCCACAAGAATGAGTCGCCCGAGATCAGGGCGGCCACCAGAGCGGCCAGTAGAAGTGGGGCTGCGACCACCGGCGGGACCATGATGCTCCCGCCGATCAGGGTAGCCAGCTCGCGGACCCTGCTGGGCACAAACAGCAGCCGCCATCCGGCTTTCACGGGTAATACAACTTCCGAAAGCGAGCCTGGAGGCTGAGTTTCCATGACTCAAAGGTACGGCCCCGCAAAGGAGTTCGTAAGGCCACAGCGAGCCGTACCTTCTCGAGGACGGGAACCGCAGGCGGCAGCGTCAGCCGGCCAGGTAGCGCCTGGTCTGGCCTGGCCCGGAGGCACCTGCCCTTGACCTGCGGCGGTCAAAATTCGACGAGACAAACAGCCGAGTGGTCAAGGTTCGGTGGGACTGACCAACCTTCGGTGAGACGGGAGACATACGGACGTTAATCGTCGGTGGGGCACTCACGCATGAAATCGAACGCCTGCTTCCATTGAGGGATGAGACCACCGTTCCGCTTCCCCTAGGACCTGCTCACACTCCAAGGGCGTGGCAGCAGACCTCTGCCGCGCTCGCGCCGGCTCCCGCCGGGGCCGGTACGACCGTGCTGCGGCGCCGGCTGATCATCCTCTCCGGGAGCCTGTGCGCCCATCCCTACTGGGCGGCCCCCGCCGCCTGGCGGGCCGGCGGCGCCGAGCTGCGGCGCACCGCCCGCGACCACTCTTCAGCCCCGGAACGGGAGGAAGCAGCACGAGCGAGCAGTCCCCCACGACGCCCCGCCCGAAGGCCGTACCAGCCACCTGGGCGTGCGCACGGTGCCACCAGCCAACATGCCGCTACGGCCACGGTGGGAACCCCCTGTGTAAGCCCTGCCACCAGGCCCGGCAGGAGCAGCTCACCCGCCCCTGACCGTGACCGACCCTGCACCACCGCCCGTGCCGCGATGCCGGCGAGCCGTCGAAGAGGCCGGGCCGTGGCCAGCGCGTGGCTTGAATGGCGGCCACCAGCCAGTCGACGTGCTGCTCGAACGCGGGGTAGTCGGTCCGGCCGGCGGAAACGAAAGCCCCTAGCTGTGTTCTGTGCCGGGCTTTGTAGCAGGGGGGGGCGCTTCCACCCGTACGCGGACTTCCAACCCGCCGGAACCCGCTCCGCCCACCCCAGGTCCGCGGCTACACCAGCCGCGGGTCCGCGGGGTGACGCGGGTGGCGGAGACGGAGTGGACGGCTCAGGTGCGGGGTTCCAGGGCCCCCAGGCCCAGGGTCCGGAGCGTGTGCTCGGCCATCCGGAGGTGGCCAACGGCGTTGGGGTGGGCGGGGTCGTCGAGCCAGGCGATCGGGTCGGCGCCGTCGAAGTGCGCGTTCCAGTACGCCTCGTGGTCGACCAGCAGCGCGCCGGTCTCCTTCGCGAGCTCCCGTACGGCCTGTGCGTACGCCGGGAGCGTGCCGCGGGCCTCGCGGCCGGCGATGCTGACGAGCACCGGGGTGTGGAGGACGATCTGGGTGTGGGGACCCGTGCGCTCGAGGATCTGGCGCATGGCGTCCCGGAACTCCGCCAGCCCGGCCAGGCCGGCGCGTGCGTCGTTCGTGCCGAGCGATATGGACAGGACGTCGGGTGCGAAGCGTCCGATCAGGTGCTCGTAGGAACCGAGCACGTCCACGGCCCGCCAGCCGGAGACGCCGGTGTTGACGACGATGTCGGTCAGCCGGTCCAGCTCCCATCTGACCCGTTCCGCCAGGTGTTCCACCCAGCCGCGCGCGCCGTGGGTGTGCAGTACGGCCTGGGTGATGCTGTCCCCGGTGGCCACCCAGGTCATGGGTGCTGCAGAGAGGTGGATCATGCCGTTTTCCTCCAGTGTGTGGTCACGGCCCCGGCGGCTGCCGGCTGCCAGCTGCCCGAGGTCCTGCTCAAGATCAGAAAATAGCGCCTATGCACGCTGTTCTTCTGGGTGAGCTTCCCAGGGGGCGTTCCGGCAAGCCTCGCCGGCGGTTTCCGAGCGCCGTGAGAGTGCGGCATCCCCGGTCGCACGGCGAGGCCCCGCGCCTTTGCCGGACTCAGGGTGCGGCCCGCGCACGGGAGATGCCCTCTGTCGGGCCGGGCGGCCGAGGCATCGGTGCTGGGTGGGGTGAGGGTGGCGGCCGCGGGATGGACGAGCGTGACTTCCAGGCTCTCTCGGCTGCCCCAGGCCGAGGTGAATCGCCCGGGCAGCTGTCTCCCGGTTGCGTGGCTACGCTGCCCGTTCAGTCGTGGTGTGTGACTCGGCGCTCGCGGCCTGGAGCAGTTCCTGGCGGGTACCGCCTCGCGACATGAGGTGCAGCTTGTATCCGCCGGGCTTGCGTGCCTCGTCGGCCAGGTGCTTGACGACGCCCTTGCACACGAACTCCTTGAGCTTTGCGCCGGGGCGGCCGTCGATGTTGAACCACACCGCGACGTCAAACCGGTTGGCGAACTGGAAGATGCCGTCGCCCCGGCCCAGGCTGATGCACTGGGCGCCGAACGCCTGGTTGAGGGTCTCGGGCTGCGCGCCCGCGATCCGGCTGAGGACGGTGTCCGCGGCCCGCGCGCCCAGCGGCATCGCGGCCTGGCAGCTCATCCGCAGCGGGAGGCCTGAGGGCGCCGCCGAGTCTCCCGCCGCGATGATGCGTACGTCGCCCGCGCTGGTGAGGGTCTCGTCGGTGAGCAGGCGGCCCAGGTCGTCGGTTGGCAGTCCGCTGCGGGCGGCCAGGTCGGGAACGCCGAAGCCGGCGGTCCAGATGGTGACCTCGCTCGGCAGTTCACGGCCGTCGGCGAGCCGCACGCTGTTGCGGGTCACGGCCGTCACCGTCGCGCGGGAGCCGTCGATGACCGTGACGCCGAGTTGGCCAGCCGCTTGGCGACGGAGCGCCGACCGCGGGGGTGGAGGTACGGGCCGAGCATGCCGCCGCAGACCAGGGTTACCGCGCGTCCCTGCTCGGCCAGTTCGGCGGCGGTCTCGATGCCGGTCGGCCCGGCGCCGACCACCGTGACGGGGGCTGACTTGGGCGCGGCGTCGAGCACCGGGCGCAGTCGCTCGGCCTCCTCGAAGGTGGCGAGCGGGTACGCAGACTCGGCGGCTCCGGGCACCTCCGGGTCGGCGCTGCCGCTGCCCACGGCGTAGATGAGGTAGTCGTAACCGATTGTGTCGCCCGATGCCACGGTCACCGTGCGGTCGGCCGCGTCGATGCGGGTGGCAGTGTCGGTTCTCAGCCGAATTCCTTCGGCCAGGACGTCTTTGTAGTCGACGACTGCGGTGTCGGTGCCGCCCACCAGCTGGTGCAGGCGGATCCGGTGGACGAAGTCGGGGCGAGGGTTGATGAGGGTGACGGTCACGTCGGCGCGCTGGGTCAGCCGGTTCGCGGCCATGACGCCGGAGTATCCGCCACCGATGACTACGACGTGGGTATTCTCGGTCATCATGCTCTTCCTTCGGTTCGGGTTGGCTTCACGAAACTGTGTGATCGGTCTTGTGGCGGTTTGCGAGGTAGGTGCCCCGGCAGGTGTGGTCCCCCGCGTAGGCCCCCGCTCGGAATCACCGAGCGGCTGTGGGGGTGAGGTTGCCGTGGGCCTGTGCCGAGAGGTCCTGCCAGTCGTCCCAGGTCTTGAGCCTGTCGGCGTAGACCTGCTGGAGCAACGGGTGGAAGCCCTGGCCGAAGAGCACGCGCAGGGGCGGGTTGTCGGAGTCCACGAGCCTGAGGAGGGCTTGGGCGGCTGCAGCCGGGTCTCCCGCGGGCTGCTTGCTCATCACCGCGGCGAGGCGTCGGCGGAGAAGGTCGTAGACCGGCTTGGGTTCTGCCATATGGCCGTTGGCGAGCGGATCGGGGTTCTGTCCGGACCTGGTGGCAAAGCCGGCGGGCTCGATCACGGTCACCTTGACGCCGAAGTCGGCGACCTCCTGGGCGAGGGTTTCGTTCAGGGCCTCGAGGGCCCACTTTGATGCCTGATAGGCGCCGCCCAACGGCATCGCGATGAGCCCGGCCACCGAGGACAGCTGGATGATGTGCCCCGCGCCCTGTGCGCGCATGTAGGGCAGAGCCGCCTGGATCACCCACACCGCTCCGAACATGTTGGTCTCGAACTGGTCGCGCAGCTGCTGCTCGGTCAGCTCCTCTATCGCGCCGATCTGGGCGTAGCCGGCGTTGTTGACGACGACATCGAGACGTCCGAAGTGGTCGTGGGCGCGCTTCACGCTCTCGAGGACGGCCGGCTTGTCGGTCACGTCGAGGTCGAGGCGGAGCACGGCGTCGCCGTAGGAGGTGACCAGGCTGTCGAGGCTTGCCGTGTTCCGTGCGGTGGCGGCGACCTTGTCGCCGCGGGAGAGGGCGGCCTCGACGATGTTGCGGCCCAGTCCACGGGACGAACCGGTGACGAACCAGACCTTGCTCATGAGGGTTTCCCCACTTCTTTGGTTGACGGCTGTCGGGCACAGGACACCGATGCCCCGACCCGCTGTGACAGGTGTGGCGATGCGACCTGCACCACGACCACACTTTTCACTTCCGTGCAGTCACTGCACTACTGTGCAGCGACTGCATGAAGATATACTTATTGCAGGGCTGGGCGTCAAGGCCCGCCGATCCACCGGAAGGAGAGACACGGCCACGATGACCAGAGACGAACCGGCCCGCAGTGGAGGCCGTGAGGCGCAGCGCCGCCGCACCCGCAAAGCGATCGTCGACGCGGCGGTCCGGCTGAGCGCGGGCGGAGCGACGCCGTCCATCGACGAGATCGCGGCCGCCGCCGACGTGTCACGCCGCACGGTCTACGCATACTTCCCGAGCCTGGACCACCTGCTGATCGACGCGACCGCCGGCGCGATCAACGAACCCCCGGTCGAGGAGGCGCTGGCCGACCCCGCGCTCGCCGACGACACCGCAGGCCGGGTGGACGCCCTCATAAGGACCCTGCTGAAGTACTCGCCGCAATCACTCCCCCTGGGCCGCCGAATGATCCGCCTGACCGTGGACCCTCCGACGAGCGGCACTCCGGAGCCGGTCGGCGCCCGTCGCACCCAACGCCGGATCGTGTGGCTGGAACGTGCCTGCGAACCACTGCGCTCCACCCTGAGCGAGGAGTCGTTCCAGCGCCTGATCTCGGCCCTGACGATCGTGGTCGGCTGGGAAGCCCAGATCGCCCTGCGCGATGTCCGCGGCCTCGACCCGCAGGCCGAAGAGGAAGCCATCACCTGGGCAGCTCGCGCCCTGGTGGAAGCAGCGATCAGGGAACACGAAGTCGGCAACTCGGAACACGACACCGCCTCGAACTGACAGGCGATGGGTGCCCCGCAGGCAGCCGAGCGGAGAGCGCCCGTCGCCACCACGAGATCACGTCACGTTCATGTCTGGACCGGGGCCTGCCTTGTCCTGGTCTTCCGCGTCGCGTGGGGGCCGCCTCGGCCCCGAACCCTTCGTCAACTACCGCCGCGGCAGCGGGCCACCCTGCTGGGCGCAGTCAAGGCGAGGCGGTTCACGCGATGAAGTCGGTCACGAGCTTGACGAAGGTGTCCTCCTGCTCGAAGAACATGACATGGCCGGCATCGATCTCCGCATACGAGCTGTGCGCGATCGCGGCGTGCAGGGCACGGCTGTGCTCGACGGGGACGGTGATGTCCTGGGTGCCTCCGATGACCAGGGTGGGGGCCTGGATGTGGGGCAGCATGGGCCGGATGTCCACCTGGAGGTCGTAGGCGATGTGGCGCAGCGTGCCGGGGGTGGGCGGCATGTTGGGGATGAGGGCCTCGAACGCCTCGCGGCCGATGGAGTTCAGGAAGCCGCGGCTGAACCCGGTCATAGCGACCGCGCGGCCGAAGGAGGCGGGGTCGCAGGTGCCGAGACTCTGCCAGAGGGTGAACAGGCTGCGCAGGTACTCGTCGCTGTCGGTGTGGGCCCAGCCGGCGACCAGGACCAGCCGTCGCACCAGGTCCGGGCGCAGGGCCGTGACGGTGGCGGCGACCGTGGAGCCCATGGAGAAGCCAAGCAGGTCCACCGGCCCGTCCGCCGCGTCCTCGATGACGGCGATGACCTGCGCGGCCAGCCCCTCGGCGGTCAGCGGGGCGCCGTCGTCGACGGTGGCCTCGGTGCCGGAAAGGTCGGGGGTGATCACCGTGTGGTGCGGGGTGAACCGGGGCGTGGTCTGCCCCCAGTTGACGGAGGAGCCGGCCGAGCCGGTGCCGTGGACCAGGACCAGGGCGGGGCCTGATCCGGTCTTCTCGTAGTGGACCTGCGCGCCGTTGACGTTGACGATGGCCATCGAATGCTCCCCGATCTTCTGTGGTCGGCCGGGCGTTCGTGCTCCGGCCAAGCCCACAGTGCCGCCGCCCGCCGACAGCCGGGAGAGACCTCTCCAACCTGGGACCGGCAGTCCCTGTCTGGGGCCGCGGGACGGTCCGGCAGGATGACCGTATGAAGATCGACCGCGAGGCCCTGTCCGATTTCCTGCGCCGCTGTCGTGAGCGGGTGAGGCCCCAGGACGCCGGCCTGCCGGTCGGCCCCCGACGACGCACCCCGGGCCTACGCCGCGAGGAGGTCGCCCAGCTCGCCGGCATGTCCGCCGACTACTACATCCGCCTCGAACAAGCCCGCGGCCCGCAGCCCTCACCGGAAATGCTCGCCGCCCTGGCCCGCGCTCTACGCCTGTCCGACGACGAACGCGACCACCTCCACCTCCTCGCCGGCCGGCGCCCGCCCGCCGCCCGGACCTCGGGCGCCCACGTGAGCCCGGGGCTGCTGCACCTGCTGGACCAGCTCCCCGGCACGCCCGTCCAGGTGCTCGGCGATCTCGGTGACCTCCTGGCCCAGAACGCGATGGCAGAGGCCCTCCTGGGCGGGGTTTGTACGGTCTCCGAGCACGGCCGCAACGTGGTCTGGCGCTGGTTCGCCAACCCGGCCCAGCGCGCCGCGTATCCCCCGGAGGAGCACGCGTACTACAGCCGCCTGCACGTGGCCGACCTGCGGGCGGCCGTGGGCCGACGCGCCGGCGACCCGGCCGCGGTGCGCCTGGTGGAGCGACTGAAAGGGACCGGCGAGGAGTTCACCACTCTGTGGGAACTGCACGAGGTCTCCGTACGCCGGACCTCACGCATGCGCGTCGTCCACCCGCTGATCGGCCCAGTCGAACTGGACTGCCAGGTCCTGCTCGCCCCGGAGGGCGACCAGCGCGTGGTCCTGTACACCCCGCCCATCGGCAGCGACACCGCCGACCGCCTCGCCCTCCTCACAGTCGTCGGCACCAGCCAGTTCACAGCGCCCCACTGAGCCACTGACTCCTGCAGGCGGCGAAGAAACTCCCAGCCGCTCGGCCGGACTGCTGCTCACTCTGCTCCTGGCCCCCGCACCGCCCGTCCTCGAAACCGGCCGGCACGACGCCCTCCTGCCCCGACCCGCCACACCAACCCCCGGACACAGCCTCCCCACCCCCACCGCCACCCCCACCACGCCCCGATCCACGCGCCGACACCACCAACCAACCGAACGTGAACCGGCTCATGTTCGCCATGCCCTTCGAACCAGACGAGGAAGAAGAACACGGCGCGAAGGTCATACCCTTCCCGCGCAACCCACTGGGCGGGGGGCCTGTCAGGCCCCGCGGGAACGCCTGCTGCGCCTTGCTCGGGCCCCCCTTTTTGCCGTACGACCGGCCGCCGGGGCCGGAGGCGGCGCCTGGGCGGCTCTACGCCCACCGCGACCAGCCGCTTCTGCTGCTCGGGCAGAAGCCGCGCGCAGGACACTTGCAGCTACCCCTTGGAATCAATCAATCCAGTGTCGGGGGTGGAGGTCTCAAGCCCTGGGGACGCGGAGAGACTTCTCATTAACCCTCGGGTGTGCCGTTGTAGCAAACGGCGCGAACGAACAGGGTCTGGGGTCCAGTGCCTGTGTTCGTGGCGATCGCACTCCAACCTGACGTACCACCGTCGACGCTGATCCAAGGTTCGTCAGTCGTCTGGTCCCAGGAGTCACCGGACCCTTGCTGTTCACTCCAGCCGCCACCCGTCGCCGTCTTCCCTTCCGGGCATGGTGCAACTGCAACGGCTTCCTCGCCAGGCCCAGCGGTATCGCTCGCGGTAACGACTTCAAACCCGGTCAGACCGTTGTCGCTCGGGGGTGGAGTTGTCCCCGTAGCAGAGGCGGACTGGCTGCAGTTGATGTTCTGGGTGCCGGTGAAGGAGTTTCCTGCACCCATCTGCCCGGCGGGGAAGCAGGCGAGGGTGATCGTGGGGGTGTTGAGGAGACCGAGGCCGAGTAGTCCTTCGTTCCCGTCCGCGTGGGCCGCGGTACCACCGAGCAGTACACCCGCGGCGGCTACAGCGCAGAGAGTGCTGATCCTCTTGGCTAGCTTCACTTACTTGTCCTTCACCTAGCGGGCTGGGCAGCCGATTGCCAGGCAAAATGCTCAGCAATCGGGTCGTCAGACACGATGCGGCGCGGGCGGACCATCTCTCACCTCGCCACACTGAACCGGCGACAGTTCCCGCGTTCAGCGGTGGCAGCTGCCCCGGATGGGCGAAGCGGGCTCAATACCGGCGACGGAACGGCCAGAACCGTGTCCGCAGCCGGCTCAAGTCGTGAAAGCGAGCATCAGCAACCACGGCGACCGGGTGAACCCCGACTGCACCGCCTCGGCCCCACTCCGCCCGACGCGCGCCAACACCGTCAACCGCTCAGGACAGACCACGGCGGCAGCAGCGGCAGGAACGGAACCGAGCCGCCATTCCACTCAAACCGCCCGCAACACATCCGCATCCGCCGGCGGCCGCGGGCCACGGCCCGAGGAAGGGCCGCTAGACAGAAGATGTGCCAGAGCCGGTTCTCGTGAAAAGCCAGCTGGGTGATCTTTCCGCCGTCTGGGTATCAGGACAAGGGTGATCGGCGAGCGAGGGGGCGACTTCGCATGGGGGCAGCGGACAAACAGGACCTTGAGGACGGGGAAGGCTGGCTAACGAAGGCCGAAGTCCGTGACATCTGGCCGCAGATCAGACCGAGCAGCATCAGGGCGGTGGCGCGGGCCAACAGCGTACGTACCTCGGGTGCGCCCTCCCCGGACCTGACCCGCGAGCCGACCTACCACGCGGCCGACGTACGCCACGTGGCAGCGCGGATCGCCCGGGGTGAGGCCGATGTCGCGCCCTGGCAGCATGCCGACTCCGACACTGCACGCGACGACGCAGCACCCAGCCCACCGGTTCGGCAGCCCGTCAGTTGGGGGCCCGACACCGTGCCGGGGCTGATCCTGCTGGCAATCATCGTAGGGCTCATCCTCTTGGGCCTGACCTCTCCCGACAACCACGGCACGGTAACGAACTTCGTGCGCTGACTGCGCTTAGTAGCGGTTGCTCATCCCGCCCCCGCCGACGGCCTGCTCAGTACACCTGCAAGGCAGGCTGGCGCATGTCCAGGTCGCGCGGCTGGTCCCCCATCGCGCCCAGTCCAGCGGCTACTGCGCGGCGGCGTTCCCTTGTTAGCCGGTGTGGGGATCCTCGTCGGCAGGGTCGGGCGAGCGGCCGAACGTTCCACAGGCGCCGGGGCCGGGGGCGCGTGCCGCCGTGACAGCCGCGGCGTCGGCGACTTCCCGAACGCGGCGGTCGACGTACGGGCGTACCCGATGCGGACCGGGCGTTCGGTGCCCGAGGTAGCCCAAAGCCGCCTGTCATGATCCGCCATCGGACTCATTGGCTCGCCGTCCCGGAATGTCCGCGTTCCGCCCCACCCTTTCGGTGGCGACCGGTGCCCGGGGCCAACGGATTACGTCCGGTGCCGGGGCCAGTCGTCTCGGCCTGGTCGGCGGCCGTGGCTTCGGGTGCAGGGCTGAGGGCGCGGCAGGCCGCCGCGTAGTTCGCCACCATCGTCAGCGCCTGCCAGGCGAAGCCGTCCCATTCCAGGATCACGCGCGGGGCGTCGGGGTCCAGGTGGGCGGCGCGCTGTGGGCCGGTGGAGAGGGTGATTGCCGTCTTGTCGCCGGGCTTGCGCAGGCGTCCTTGGCGTCGTGCGGCCCACCGGTCGAGGGGTTCGTCGTCCATGGGTCAGGCGCGGTCGGCGAGGAACAAGGCGAGCGGGCCGCCCTGGAGGAGGAACTTGCCTTCGACCGCAGCAGTGATGGCATCCCGCATCGGCCACCAGGTGAGCTTGAAGTCCACTTCGTCGTCGGCGAGCTGCTGCGGCCCGAGCGTCAGGCCCGAAGCCTCGAAGAGGTGGATGCGGGCGGTCGTACGGGCGGTGATCGCGTAGGAGCCGAGAGGGCGCCACGACGAGGCGGTGATACCGGCCTCCTCCAGCAGCTCCCGCCGGGCGCATCCCTCGGCGGTCTCCCCGTCCTCTCGCCGCCCCCCGGGCAGGAACAGGTAGTCGTCGCCGTGGCGAGGGAAGCGGGCGGTCAGGACCGCGACCAGGCCGTGGACGTCGCGGGCGACGATGACGGAGGCATCCCGCTCGGGCTGTGTGTCGGTCATGGGTCGAGCGTAGGACGCTACCCGACCAACGTGCAGGCGAACGGCACGGTGATCACCGTGGGGTGGATGATTCCGCGCCCGTAATATCCGTCCTCCCCGAAGGCGTCGCCGTGGTCCGCGCACATGATGACGAGCCAGCGCTTCGTGCTGGTGAGGCCGGTGACCAGGCGGCCGAGGTGTTCGTCGGCGTAGGCGAGGGCCGCGCTCTGGGGTGCCTACGTGTCGGTGCTCAGCCCGAGGTAGTGGCCGTGGGGGACGTGGGTGGCGGAGACGTTGACGAACAGGAACAGCCGCCGGTTTTCATGCTGACGGGCAAGGCCGAGGGCTTCATCGGCCTGGTGGCGGGTGGAGTCGGGTTCGGGTGAGCAGAACTCCGGTCGCCAGTGGTCCTCGTCGAATAGTTCCGGCAGGACGGAGCCGAGCGGGGTTTCCCGGGAGAAATAGGTGACTCCGCCGACGCACACGGTGCGGTATCCGTGCTGGACTAGCCCGGTGAGGAGGTTGGGGGCGGTGTCCTCCTGGCTCGCTGCTCATCCCGGCATCAAGGTCATCTGCCGGGATCGATCAGCATGTTCAGCCAGGCCGCAGCCCGCGCGGCCCCCGACGCGATCCAGGTGGCAGATCACTGACATCTGCTTCACTCGCTCGCCCGTCCGTTGAAAGAACCGCTCACCTGCTCCGTGCCTGCCTACGCAAAGACGCCGAAGTCGACGATCCAGAACCGCGCCAGGGGCAGCCGTCCTCACCAGCTTTGGCGGCGCTGACGAGGCCGCCGGCACCCGACGGCGGCTGGACGATCAGTGCGATCGCAAGGCGGCTGGGCCGAGACCGCAAGACCGTCCGCCACTACCTGGCCACCGACCTCGACCAGATCCTCGCCTCCGCGCGGGAGCGCCGCCCCAACGGCCACGTGAATCGCTTCAAGCCCTACGTGCCGGCACCGCCGTACCCGAACCCGCCGGCCAATACCCAGCCACCTCGGCGCATCACCACCTGGATCACGCGCCGGCCCGAGTCCCTCACCACAGCCAGCGCGAGCAGCTCAACCAAATTCATGCCTGCCCGGACCTGGCCACCGCCCGCGACCTGGCCCATGAGTCAGCGCCATCGCCCGCGAACGCCGAGGTCTCGACCTCACCCAGTGGATGGCACGAGCTCTGGACCAGGGGCCGCCACCCGTCCAGGGCTTCGCCGCGTTCCTGCAAAACGACTGGGATGCCGTCATCAACGGCCTCACCCTGCACTGGAGCTCCGGCGCTGTCGAAGGACAGGTCACACGGATCAAACGCCGGTCATACGGGCGCACCTCATTCGCCCTGTTGCGGACCTTCGTCCTCGCACAGCCACCGTGATGTCCCACCTCAGCCGAACCGCGCGTCTCAGAAATCCGCATCACGCCGTGGGTACGCACGGCGAGTACACGATCAACAGGATTCACCAGCTCCTGGTGAGCGATGGCCAGGAGCTGAGGTGGTACTTCGCCTGCGAGCAGCCCGGTTACGTATGCGAGGGCATGCGTCGGGGAGAGTCCGACCACCTTCCGGCGAAGGGAACGGACAGCGGCCATGCGCCCGCCCGCTGCTTCAGCTGTCGTCCGTAGCTCGTCGTGGAGATCATCCACCGGAGTGCGGACCGGCAGTCCTCGGATACGACCACGGTAGTCGTCCTCCCACGCCCCCTCGATCTCGGAGAGGACCCCAATCGAGTGCAGCCCGCCGTCGATGCGGTCGACCAGATACGGACCGTGTCCTACCAGCATCGCGGCTGCGTTGCGCGTTCGCGCATACTCCTCGGATTGGACGTAGACCTTCCAGACAAGCTCGTGCTCGTCTACGTGCACGACCACGCTACGAGGGAACTGCTCGACGCCAGCGGCACCCCCCGCCTGATGGCCACGCTCCAGCTCTTCCTCAACGATGCGTACTGCCTCATCCCGTTCGATCACGACCGCAGCATCACTCAGCACGTCACCTCGCCACCAGCGGATTTCCCCCACCAGGCTCTCTCACGTGCAGGGGTCGGCATGGCTGCGCCGGCTGTCCAGATCTCCATCACCACCGTGACGGGCCAAATCCAGCGTCCAGCCAGGGACATAGACGAGTGGACGGCCGCGCCGTACGCTCCGATCGGCAAGTACACCTGGAAGTTCGGCATGGAGCGGACCAAGAAAGGTCTTCAGCCCTACTACCTTGCCGGGGACCCGGACGCTCCACCCTGTACCACCTCAAGCGAACGTGACCGGATCGAGCCCGCGTCAACAGAATGACCTCCGGATGGAAAATCTTGCAGAGCCATTCTCATGAGTACGCGGACACCTGTTGCGAAAGTGTCGGAAGTGACGTTTCGCAACGGATCTGATTCGATGCCACGCGGCACTGTCTATGCCGTGGGTCCCGGATTGTTGACGCGTTGTGGGTTTTGATCCGAAAGGCGACCGAGTCGCTCGGTGAGGGCATCGATGTGCTCTGGCTGAGCCAGGACAGACATCGCCGCTTCTTGTCTGCGATGGAGTGCGGCGACGTCTTGACGCAACACGCGAAGGCGCGCATGCATCCGTAACCGCGTCTGCCATGGGTACCACAGCGCCCGGAGCAGATGTTGAGCTGTCCCCTGCCGATATTCCTCACACTGCGTCATGAGTTCTTCGAGCGACTCACCCAGGACACCGCCCAGGTGGAGATCGACCACTCTGATGACCTCGCATTGCAAGGCACGTTCCTCGCTGCCTCCGGCGAAGTCCAAGACCCTGCGGGGTATGCCCGCCGAGAGCGCAGCCACCACAAGATCTGAGATCGCTTCCCGCTGGGCGTACTCGGCGTCATGGCCATCCTCCAGAACCGCCGTGACGCCAAAACGTGCCGTGGCAAGCAGTCGTGCCCCGGATAAGTGCCGCGCCGCACTCCCCCTCCGGCTAGGCACGATGTCGCAAACCCTGTCGCGCACCGCTGCGACGCGGAGGAGCTGTTGCATGACCGCTGCTCGTTGCTGCCTACGTTCCTGGTTCTTGGAGAGGTAGTTGGTCACCGCGGCGCCGACCACACCGCCGCCCGTGGTATATGCCAGGTCCATCCATCCAGGCATGAAAGCCGCCTCACTGTGCCGGGAGCAAGCAAACCAATTCCAACCGAAACGGTCCGAGCGTAAGCGGGCCGCTGGCCCAGGGGAAGACCGAGATCACGTGAAGGCAGTGTGGACCCAACACGACTGCCAGGCACCCGGCGGGCGCCGGCTCACCGGTCGCAGCCACTCGTTGAGGACTGTGACCAGCACGGTCGCCTCGTAGCGGACAGCAGGCTTGTCGGATCTCGTGGCCACGGCCGGGTAGCGCTTGAGGCGATTGATCCCGCACTCGACGGCATGCCGCTCGCGGTAGTCCCCCGTGTCGAACTCGGGTGGCCGACCGCCTCGAGAGCCGAGCTTCTGGCGGTTGCGGACTCGGTCGACCGGGACCGGGATGGTCGCCCAATCCCGCATCTGTGCAGGTAGGCCAGGTTTCGGCGGGAGTCGTACGCCTTGTCGGCCCGCGCCCGGTCCGGGCGTCTGCGGGACCGCCCGCGCCCCAGCCTGGGCACCCGGATTGCCTCCAGGACCGGCTCGAACTGCGGAGAATCACCCCGCTGCCCGGCCGTGATCACCACCGACCAAGACTTCCGTCCCTGCTCGACGGCGAGCTCGAACCGGCAGCGATCACCCTGAACGGCAGATCAGCCGGCGGCGGACCGGCCGCCGCCAAAGGCGGGACGTCGCCGGAACGTCCAGGCGCAGCCGCTTGAACCCGACGGGGTGCCGGAAGATCCCCCGTGGTCCACGGCCCGGTCGGCGCTGGCTTCCGCGACCAGCTCCGGGCGGACAAGAACCGCGTCCAGGACATCACGCGCCCCCCACGCCGCCGCCCCCGGCCGCCCGTCCAGGGGCGCCCGGGGGCGGCTACCTCAGGTGCTCGCCGACCTGCCGGGCCTGCTCCGGACGCAGCGGGACCGTCCGGCCGACCCCGCGCAGGTCGCCGGATGGGTCGTGGCGTCCCAGGACGAGGAGCTGCGGACGATGGATATCAACGAGCAGATCGAGGCGGCACGGAGGTGGGAACACCGGGAACCCGGACACCGGCCACGACCCGAACTCGGCCGAGCTGATGCGCACGGCGGGATTCCTGGAGCGGATAGCCGCGTTGTCCTCTCATCCTTTCCGCACGGCAAGGTCCGTCTCCTCGGCCGACCAGTCGGTGAACATGTCCAGTGCGGGACCAGCGAACTCGTCCTCGTCGCTGTCGTCGAACAGATGGGTCAGCCGGAGCACCTCGGCACCGAACAATCGGCGGGATGGGTCCGGGCTCGTCCGCAGCGTTGCGGCAGTGTCCAGGTCGCCTGGTCGCGACGACCAGCCAGCAGGATGGCGACACTGCTCATGTCGTGTGGTTCTCCTGGCCAGCGTGGGCCAACGCGCGGTCCATTAGCTCGTCGAACGAGGTCCGGACCCCAAGCAGTTCCTCGGCGTACGTGAGGATCGCCCCATGGCCGTCCCGCACGGTCATGCCACCAAGGGTGAACTCGTCGACGCTGTTGTACTCATCGTCTTGAACTGGCGTACGGGCGATGGCATCCCGGGAACCTGTACGGCGGCGCAACTCGGCCTCGCCCCCGTCTCGTGCCAGCGGCGCGCGAGGTTCCGCGCCTCCAGGAGTTCAGATTCGGGGTACCTGCCGCGGACCTTGTGGCCTAGGAGCGCCTCGAACAGAGCGGGCGAAGGAGGTCCTCCTGCCTGCTCTGGCCGGGATCCGCACCGTACTGGAGCAGCAGTTGCGCGATGTGCCCGGCACGCATCCGGACCGCCAGGCAAAACGCGGCATCCCGAAGATCAGGGTCGCTGTCCTCGTCGAGAAGGATCCTCACCAAGTCCGTGTCTCCAGCCCGGACCGCGGAGATCACGGCGGACTCGCCGTCCACCGCATTGCTCGCACTCTTGCCCACGCCCATGATCCTGCTCCCCCCGTAACGCCAGACCCGCGGGCAGCTGCCGCTCAGCGGCCGCCACCAGGTCCGGGAAACGGTCTTGAATCAGGGACCCACGGCGGGTCTGCAACAACACCCGCCCACCCGGGCCGGCCGGGGTGAAGAGAATCGCGTGATCGACAGAGAAGGACCTCCTATGCCTGACGACATGCCTTGTCAGTCAGACCCTGACGGCGCGGTGGCGGGCCAAGACGCGGCTCGGCGCAGCGGTCTGGCTGATCGCCGGTTTCGGTGGAGGGCTCATCCCGCTCAGGTAGTACCTCAGCTGTGTGAGCTCTCCGCCGCACGGGGGAGACGAACCGTTGTAGTGGACGATGCGTCTCTGCCATGTCCACGGCCAGCATGTAGATCATGACGACAGCCTCTGCTCCACTCTCTGCCGCCTCCATTGTCCCCGCGCCCGTCTGGGCCCGCCGCGCAGCCCACGCCATCGCCCTGTGCGTCCTCCCATCCGGCCTGTGGCGCATCGCCATGGCATCCGGTGTCTACGTCGGCTACAGCGACCAAGTCCTGCGCGACGTCTTCGACATCCCGGGCTGGGGCATCGCGTACGTCGTCGGCCTTTCCATCATCGCCGAGCTGGCCGCCCTGTTCCCGCTACTCCTCGTCAGCGACCGGTGGCGGCCACTGCGGCCCCGGCCCCTCGCCGCGCTGGCCTGGACCGCCTCGTCCGTCTCGGTCCTGGTGGCACTGTGGCAACTCGTGGTCGCCTTCACCGTAGAGAGCCAGACCTATATGTCAAGCGGTGCGGCACAGACCGTCTGGGCCCTCACCTTCGCCCCGTTGTGCGCCATCCCGGTCCTGATGGCGGCCGTGACGTGGTCATACACGAAGCGGCACCGGGCGGCATGACCCCGACCACATGTACCCACAGAAACTTGGGCCGGTGGCGGGGGCGGAGATGCTTCGGCATGTCGGCTCCACCGCCTCGACTGCTTCCGGGGTTGGCCGGGCGCGCCTGTCGCTTCAGCCGCATACGGCTCTTCACCAAGATGGCGGGGCGGCTTCGTGGAGCGCGCCCCGCTCCCCGGATGGCACGGAACCAGGCACTGCCTCCAACACCGATAGCCGCCCACCCACACACACGCGACAGCAGACCGGCGGCGTGGAGTTGGGGAGTGGACCGCTGCACGTCGGAGATGCGGACGGCATCGGGTGGTAGGTCACCTGCTCGGTGAGGGGGTGGCACGGTGCTGGCGTCCGGGCCGTCCGGCGACAGGGGCGGGTGCCGAGGTCAGGCACCGGGGCGTAGCTGGACCCACTGCGCGGTGCTCGGTACGCCCTTCTCGTCGAGCAGGAAGAGCATGTAGTACCCGGGAGGTGCCTCCTTGGCGGACTGCGGGGTGCGCAGCACGAGGTCGTTGCCGGAGCGGCTGGCGATGGGCAGCTCCAGGTGCCGCTGGCTGGTGTTCACCGAGTGGGTGGAGGTGATGGGGGCCACCAGGACGGCCCGGCTGACCCGGTCCGGGGTGCTGGTGCGCGCCCGGAAGGTGGATGCGTAGCGCTGCGCGCCCTTCGGGACGGCGGTCAGTTGGGGGCGGGGGCCCTGGTGCAGGTAGGACGGCTCGTAGATCTCGATGGTGCCGTTCATCCCTGACTTGATGTCGGGGTTGTTGGCGATCTGCTGGAGCTCGTCGCCGGTGAGCATGATGCGTCCGTCGGGCAGGATGACGGCGTTGGAGTGGTATCCGCGCGGCAGCCGCTGGTGCGGCCCGAGCCGCCACGTGCCGTCGGCGTCCCGTAGTTCGGTCTGGCGGTACTTCAGGTCCGCGTTGGGGTTGTAGGGGCCGTTGCCGTAGTCACGGATGTCGTAGGCGCCGTTGACGGTGAACAGCTTGCCGTCGGGCAAGATGAGGGTGTTGTCCTGGGTGCGGCCGAAGGCACGGGGGGTGTCCTTGGTCCAGCTTCCGGCGGCGAACTTGTAGGTGTTGGGGTCGTTGCGGTTCCCGCCGAGGATCAGCGCGGAGTCCGGGCCGTTGGAACCATTGGGCAGGGCGACGGCGGAGCCGTAGTTGCGCATGCCGCCGTCGGGCCGGTCGGGCAGCTTGCGGCGGGTCTCGGTCTGCGGGTCGAAGACGAACTGCTCGTCGAAGTTGCGGCCGAAGCCGTAGATCAGTCCGTCCCTCAGGGAGAACAGATGGGGGTAGTCCATCTTGTACGGGGCGTCCGTCTTCCACAGGTCGAGCGCCCGGCCCTTGGGTGCGACGGCCGGGTCGTACGAGACGGGAGTGCCCTTGGCGGGGAAGCGCTCGATCCCCGTCGACAGGTCGCCCCAGCCGATGTCCGACTGACCGGACGTGACGAACTGCCGCCCGTCGGCGCCGGTCACCACGGTCGGGTACCAGCGTCCTTCGGCCATGTCCTTCTGCTGGTGCCAGGTCTCGGTCCACGGGTCGAAGACGAGCGCGAGCTTGGCACCGGTGCCGCCGTTGCCGCCCAGGTTGCCGCCGAAGACGCCGACCATGCCGTTCGGCAGATAGGCTTGTCCGGCGCAGAAGACCGGGGCGGGCCGCGGCTCTCCCTTGCCGTCGGGCATGTCGACCACGGGCGGCGGCACGGCCTTGAAGGCGTTGCTTCCTTCGCCCTTGGCGGGATCCCATACGTAGGCCCGTCCGGCGTTCTCCTTGCCGATGATGTCGGTGGGCGCGGGCTCCTTGGTCGGGTTCTCCTCGATGGCCTCGAAGGAGAAGAGCAGGACCTTCCCGGTGGGCAGCAGGGCGACGTGGTCGCCGAAGTCGGGGCTGGAGAAGTAGTCGGTGAACTTCCCGAACTCGGCCGCGTCGAACGCGGCGTTGAGCTTGCGCTGCGAGTCGGTGAGCCGGTTGTAGCGCAGCGTCCGGGTGGTCTGCGGGTAGTCCGAGGTGATGGTGTGCAGACCGATGCGATCACGGGCCCGCTGCTCGGCGACAGCCTGACCCAGCGCCTTGACCTCAGCGGGGCGTACCTCCTTGCGGACCTGGTCGTCGGTGATGCGCACTCCGCCCGGGCGGACGTCGGAAGCGTACGCCGCGGGCGGCGCCGAGCCGATGGATGGAACGGTCGCGCGGGCGGGTGCGGTGATGGACAGGGCAATCGCGGCACAGCCGGCCGCGAGAGCCCACCTCCCTCTGCGGGGCATGAGGCTCCTCATGAAGGCGTGATGACGGTCCCCGGGTAACACCCGGGACGGCCACGCAAAGTAACTGAACGCGCACAGTAGAGCACACACTGTAGCGACAGGCGAGCAGACGCTCGACTGAAACGATTCGCCTCGATCCATGGCATGTCACTGTGCGTGTCCGCTGTGGAGTCGGCCGCCGCGCTGCTGCAATGGCCTCGACCCCGACCCCATCGCTGTAAGGGAGTACTACTGCCATGGACACGAGAACTCGTATCGCCGTTGCGGCTGTTGCAGGTGTAGCGGCCCTGCTCGGTCCCGTAGCCACCCAGGCCGCAGCCCTGCCACTGGACGCCGGATCCCACATCACCGGCCAGGTCATCCCGGGCGGCGCCGACGGCCAGCCCCACGAGCTGTTTTGCCCCGCGCCCCAGAGCGCCTACAGCGGTGGCTTCGCCATCTCCGCGAGCGAGGGCGCACATCTCGCGCCGGAACCGGCCGACGTCATCGAGAGCCACCCGAACGCGAACGCCACCGGCTGGATCGTCACCGTGCGCAAGCACCAGATCCGCTCGTCGCAGCCCGAGCACCCGGACCACTCCGGGAACCCCGAGCACCCCGAGCGCCGCCCGAACCCCGACGTGGAACCCGCCGATCTGGTCATCCACCTCACGTGCACGGAGGGCACGCCCACGCACGGCATGTGACCGCCACGCGACAGGCCGTTGCCCGGAGCCTGGCAACGGCCTGCCCGTAAGCCCCTGCGCCCGGAGCAGGCCCCCCACCGGTCGCGGAGCACCTGGCCGCCGCCGACGCCGGCCGGTCGCTCCATGCGCAAGCGGCGTCGACACCCTGACCGGCACCGCCGTTCAGGGCTTGCAGAGGACGCTGGTGAAGGTCATATAGCCGGCTCTGTGCGCACGGCCTGGCCTCGGCCTCAGCCGCGTGCTCTCCAATTTGGTGAACTTCGACCCGCAGCCGCCTCCAGTTCGTCGCCGACCACCAGGACGCCTTTGGCGGGCCCTGGCACCCAGCGCCGCTCCGAGATCGTGCAGCTTGCTGTGGGCCTCCCTTGAGTGGCGGGCCGATGCCGTCGCGCTATACCACTCGAGTAGATCGTCAACCAGCAACAGCGCCGCAACCGACCCGATACAGACCAGCTCGCCGCCCTCGCCTCCCTCGGAGTGGAGTGGCGCAGCCGAGCAGGCCGTGAATCGCTACACCGAACCAGACTCCCGGAGCATCCGGAACTCATCGCCGCGCCACGCGGAACCACGCAGTGTGTCCGGCCCCACCGAGGCGGTCACGGAGCGCTGCCCCGTCCGGGGCGGCGTGTCAAGTCCCGAGTTTCCGGGCCATGACCGCGGGCCGCCGCCTGAGGCCCAATGGAGGCACGGAAACCCCCGCCGGGACGGCACCAGCCGGCCGCCTCGTCCGGGCCCCACCCTCAGCGACCACCCCCTCAAGGACCCTCTCCCATGGCCATCACCAGGACCCGCCGCCTCGTTCCTCTCATGATCGCCACGACCCTCGCGACCGCAGGCCTCTCCCTCACCGCCACCTCGGCGTTCGCCGCCCCGGCCTCCCCCGCCATGGGAGTCACGACCGACGTCGACCCCTCCCGCCTCCTCGACGTCTTCAGCAAGGGCGGCGGCGCCGGAGACGGCACCCAGCCTCCCGCCAGCGGCGAGACCGAGCCCCCCACCGGCGGCGCCGGCGGTACCGACATGTCCGGCGTCATTGGGGGCACTGGCGGCAGCGGGGGCAACGGACACGACGATGGGGATCCCAACACCCACGACCTGGACATCGTCATCTACGACGACTCCGAGCTCGGCGGTCACTACCCCTCCGAGAGCCGCACCGACGACGCGCGCCCCGGCCCGATCATGAACGATGCCCCGCCGAACCCCGCCGGCACGGACAACGGGAGCACGGACGACGCGAGCAACGGCAGCAGCAGCAGCCATAACAGCGGTCACGGTGGCGTCAGCGGACCCCCCGAAAGCACCGGGCAGGGTGACCCCGGCCCCCGCGACGACATCGATTTCGGCGGCTGGAACGGCCCCAACCCCAACGCCGGACCCGTCGTCAACTGACCCCTCAAGGGCCGCCACCACACGGCGGCGGCCCTCACCTCTCCGTCCCTCAGCTCACGGACTTCATCGCCGGGCGGGACATCGACAACCCAGTGTCCCCGGCCATCCCAGCCGTAGCCGTAGCCGGCCCATCTCCGCCCGCCGCATGCCCAGGCCTCGGCACCGCCGACACGGCGCAAGACATGCCCCTCCTCGCGCATGCCGGCTACGGCACGCCCCGGTAGGGTGGCACGGCTGTCGGTGCCGGAGAAGCCCAGGCAGATCCCGGCGGTCCGAGCAGCAGCTCTCCTGGGCGGGGAAACAAGCGAAGCCGCCCTCCTCCCGCGCCACGATCACCGTCGGCTCCCCCCAGGCGCTGGTCTCCTTCGTGAAGGCACGGATCCGGCGCCACTGGCCCGTGTTAGCCGATCACATCTCCGCGATCGTCGGCTGGCCTCGCGCGTACGCCGCCCGCGCCCCGGTAGCCCCGTACGGCCGAAGCCGGATACGCCCCCCGACCGCCGGCCGCACGAACCCTACGGAACCAGCACGATCTTGCCCCGGACCCGCCCGGTCTCGCTGAGCTCGTGCGCCTTCGCCGCCTCGGTGAGCGGGAGAGTCTCGGAGATGGTGGGCCGGATGCCGTGGCCGTCGATCAGCGCGGCGAAGTCGGTCAGTAGGGCAGGGGTCGGCTCGAGAAAGAACTCCACGAAGCGCACGGCCAGTTCGGCGGCACGGGCGGTGACCTCGGTGCGGTCGACGCCGACCCCGACCACGTCCACCAGAATGCCGCCCGGCTTGAGCGTGCCGAGGGAGCGCGGCCCGTAGTCGAGGCTGATGGTGTCCAGTACGGCGTCGATGTCGCGGAGCGCGCCGAAGTCCGCAACCGTGTAGTCGATCAGCTCGTCGGCGCCGAGGTCCCGCAGGTACGCGTGCTTGGCGGCGCTCGCCGTGCCGATGACGTACGCGCCCCTGGCCTTGGCGATCTGGACGGCGAGGTGGCCGACGCCGCCGGCCGCGCCGTGGATCAGCACCCGGTGGCCGGGCCCCACGTCCGCGAGGGTGATCAGGGCCTGGTAGGCGGTGAAACCCGAGATGGGCAGGGCCGCGGCGCCGACGTGGTCGAGGGTGCGGGGCTTGGGGGCGATCCGGTCCTCGGGGACGACGACGTGGTCGGCGTGGCTGCCGTGCGGCGGCACGGTCCAGCCGTACACCTCCTCGCCCTCCGCGAACCGGTCCACGCCCTCGCCGAGCCGTTCCACAGTGCCGCTGAACTCGTGGCCGAGGACGTAGGGCGGCGGCCCGAAGAAGTCCACCTTGCCGACCCGGACCTTCCAGTCGGCCGGGTTCATGCCGGTGGCCCGCACCCGGACCAGCACCTCGCCGGGGCCGGGTACAGGGAGGGGTGTCTCGGCGAGTTCCAACACGTCGGAGCCGCCGATGCTCCGCTGGATGATCACACGCGTCGTCGTCATGAAGATCATCTTTCCACCGGGAGCGGTCAGGGGAACAGTAAATTTGACGACGGGATGAGGAGACCCGAGTTCCACCCCGGCCCCGTCACCGCGGTGGAAGGCACACCCGCCGACAGGGTGCCGCCGTGTCCGAGCACCAGCGCGACCTCGCCGGCTACGGCGCGCCCAGCCGCCCGGCACAACAGCGCCTGGGCCGCCGTGAGCCTCCTCCTCAACTACGAGGAGAGCGGCGAGCAGAACGTCCCGGACGGCAACCCGGCCCCCGAGGGCTACCTCCGGATCTTCGCCGCCTCTCACGGCCGGGACCTGACTCCGGAGGAACGGGAGACTCTCGAGCGGATCCGACCCCCTTGGACGTATCCGGTGAGGCTGGCGGTCCAGGCGTACGACGGCCCCATAGCGAGCGCCCCTCCTCCGAACCCGAGGGCATTGGGGTCGAACGCCTCGCATCGCACGTCCGGTTCTACGCCGACACGAAGCCAACGTGATCACTACCGGGGTTCTCGCAGAACTCTCACAGATGGTCATTTCTGCGAGCACGAAGTGTGACGGCCGTGGCCCACGGTTGTCTTCAAGGTGACGCGCACGGTCGGATGAGGCCGCCTCCACCCGTGCGTGTACGAGACGCCGAATCCCGTCCTGACGCGCCCCAGGGTGTCGTTGGGTGGCCCCTCGCTGGATCAGGAGAGGCGGCACGTGTCCGAGGAGCCTCAGAGTTCGCCAGGGGCGGCCGGCCTGGAATCACGGGCCGTGCGACGTGTGCGCCCTGTTCGCCCACATGGCTCCCTTTTCAATGGATTGTGAGTGATGAGGGTTCTTTCCTTTCTTGCTGGATACATCCTTTTTGACCAACCTGCGGCGTCCTGCGCATCAGCACAGTTCACGCCGCCCTGGCGGTGTTCGCCGCAGGTGCCAAACGAGGAGCAAGAAGGGGAACTGGATGCATCTGACGCCACATGAGCAGGAGCGGCTCATGATCCGTGCCGCGGCGGATCTGGTCGAGCGACGCCTCATGCGCGATCCCACTCTCGAGCTGAACTATCCGGAAGTCATGGCGCTGTTTGCGGCCTATGTGCTGGAGGAGGCCCGTCACGACACGAAGACGGTCGCCGAGCTCATGGACACCAATCTGGGCGATGTGGCGGCGCAGCTCCAAGTGCGCCTCACCAAGTTCGGGACTACCTTGCCGACCTCGGCGAACAATGATCCGACCCTCAACGTCCTGCCGGGGGTCCGGGAGATGATCGCCAACGTGCAGGTCGAGGCGACGTTCAAGGACGGCACCAAGCTGGTGGTCATCCCGGATCCGCTCTGCGACGTGCAGCTCCCGACGACGGTCCACCCGGGTAAGTGGGAGCACCCGGACAAGACCCCTGTGCCGTACAACCTGGACGGGGGCAGCACGTTCCCGACCGGGAAGAAGCTGTGGGTGCAGAACACCGCGGACCGTCCGATCCAGGTCGGCTCCCACTATCACTTGGACGACGTCAACAGGCACGGCGGGAACGTAGGCGGCAGGGGGCTCGACTTCTACGAGGACGATGGCAATGACCAGATGTCCTCCCGGCCGGCCGACGTGAACGGGTACCGGCTGCACATCGCGGCCGGTACGTCGGAGCGCTTCGAGCCCGGCGAAACGGCCGCGCGCAGGGTATGGGTGGTGCCCATCCGGGGAGCTCTGGAGGTATGGGGCCTTCATGAGGCAAGGACGACCACAGCGGACGCGAAGGTGACCCAGCGATGACGAAGTGTGTTGCCCAGGCGGCTTCGACTCCCAGCTTCACCGTGCGCCCTCCGGTTCCGCTGGAGCGGGAGGACTACGCCACGCTGTACGGCCCGACGAAGGGCGACTGGGTCAGGCTCGCCGACACCAACCTCGTCGTCGAGATCGAGGAGGACTGGTGCGGCGGGCCGGAGCGCAGCGGCGATGAGATGCTTTTCGGCGGCGGCAAGGTCATGCGCGAGTCGATGGGCATGTCACACATCGCCCGGGACGGCTCCACACTTCCGCCGGGCGCCACCAGCCTCCTCCTGCCGGTAGACACCGTGATCACCGGTGCGTTGATCATTGACCACTGGGGCGTGGTGAAGGCCGACGTCGGCCTGCGGGGCGGGAAGATCTACGCGATCGGCCAGGCCTACAACCCGGAGACGATGACACCCAAGCCCGCGGACCAGGCCAAAGGTGCCTCGAACTTCGTGGTGGGGCCGGAGACCGAGGTGATCTCCGGAAATGGGAAAATCATGACCGCGGGTGGCGTCGACACCCACGTGCACTTCCTGGGACCCGGGCAGATCCACGAGGCGCTCGCGTCGGGTGTGACCACGCTCATCGGCGGCGGTACCGGCCCCGCGGACGGCAGCAGGGCCACCACCATGACGCCCGGCGAGTGGCACATGAAGCAGACGTTCAGGGCGCTGGACGCCTATCCGGTCAACATCGGCCTGTTCGGCAAGGGCGGCACGGTCAACAAGAAGGCGCTGGAAGCCCAGATCGACGCCGGGGCCATCGGCCTCAAGATCCACGAGGACTGGGGGGCCACCCCCGCGGCCATCGACGTGGCGCTGGAGGTCTGTGAGGCCAAGAAGGCCCAAGTCGCCCTGCATGCCGACTCGATGAACGAGTCCGGGTTCGTCGAGGACACGTTCGAGGCGACCAAGGATCGCAACACCAGCGTGTACCGGGGCATTCACGTCTTCCATGTCGAAGGCGCCGGCGGCGGCCACGCACCGGACATCATGAAGCTGGTGGGCAAGAAGAGCGTGCTGCCCGCGTCGACCAACCCGACCCGGCCCCTGACGAAGAACACCGTCGCTGAGCACATGTACATGATGGTCATCTGCCATCACCTCAACCTCGACGTCCCCGCTGACGCGTCGTATGCCGACTCGCGTATCCGGCCCTCCACGATGGCCGCTGAGGACCTGCTGCACGACACCGGTGCCATCTCGATGATGTCCTCCGACTCGGGGGCCATGGGGCGTATCGGCGAAATGATCATGCGAACTTGGCAGACCGCGCACGTCATGAAGGGCCGTCGCGGTCACCTGCCGGACCCCGGCATCCCGGGAACGACTGGCTCCCCGGGACACGACAACTTCCGCGTCAGGCGCTACATCGCCAAGTACACGATCAACCCGGCCATCGCGCACGGCATCGACAAGTATGTCGGCTCCGTCGAGGCCGGCCCCGACAAGATCGCGGATCTGGTGCTGTGGGAGCCGAAGTTCTTCGGCGTCAAGCCGCACATGATCATCAAGGGCGGGCAGATCGCCTACGCGCAGATCGGTGACGCCAACGCGTCGATCCCGACACCGCAGCCGTACCTCCCCCGTCCGGTGTGGGGGTCATGCGGCACGGCACCGGGGGGCAACTCCTTCAACTTCGTAGTGGAGGGTGCCTCGGCCCCAGGTCGGAAGCCCACCACGTACGGGCTGACCAAGGGGCTGCTGGAGATCACTTCCCCCCGCGGCAAGACCAAAGCTGACATGAAGCTCAACACGGAACAGCCGGACATCGAGATCGGCCCCGACTACTTCGACATCACCATCGGCGAGGGCGGCGGCACGGACACGGGCACGCGCCGGCCCGCTCCCTTCCCCCTGAAGAATCCGCCGCCGAGCCCGGCCAGAAGCGGGTCCGAGGAACCGGGTGCGTACTGGGGCACGACCACGGATGCCAAGACCACGGTGGAGAACCAAACGATGTTCTCCGGCCAGCCCCGAACCCCGAGCCCGCCCCCGGTCCCGAACCCGGCCGGTAAGGGCCTCTACGAGAACACTCTGCCCATGACGCAGCTGTACTTCCTCTTCTGAGCACGGCAGCGGGCCCGGCGGTTGGCCGCCGGGCCCGCTCTCCCGGGGAAAGATTCTCCCCTTGCCCTCCTCTTCACCCCGTACCTGTGAAAGGCAGGCCACCGTTCCCATGAGCCATGCCGCCCTGCTCGTTCTGGCCGACGGCCGTTTCCCCGCCGGTGGGCACGCCCACTCCGGCGGCGTGGAGGCCGCGGTCGCCTCGCACGGCGTCCACGACGCCGCAAGTCTTCAGGCGTTCTGCCGGGGCCGCCTGCACACCGCCGGGCTGACCGCGGCCGGCCTCGCCGCCGGCGCCGCCACCGGGTACGACCCGATGGCGTTGGACGAGGCCGCGGACGCCCGCACCCCCGTACCGGCACTGCGCCACGTCGCCCGCAAGCTCGGCCGGCAGATGCTGCGTGCCGCCCGGGCCGCCTGGCCCTGCCCCGAGCTCGACCAGATCGCCCACTCGCTCCCGCAGGGCGCACACCAGCCCGTGGTCCTCGGCGTCGCCGCGCGCGCCGCCGGCCTGACCCCGTCGGATGCCGCCCAGTGCGCCGCCTACGAGAGCATCAGCGGCCCTGCGACGGCCGCGGTACGGCTTTTGAGCCTCAACCCGTTCGACGCCACCGCCCTGCTGGCCCGGCTCGCCGGTGAACTCGACGACGTCGCCCACGCCGCCGCCGAAGCGGCAGCACGGCTCGCCACCGACGGTGTCGCAGTCCTGCCCGCCGCGTCCTCGCCACTCCTTGACATCACCGGCGAACAGCACGCCGCCTGGCCCATGCGCCTCTTCGCCTCCTGACCCCCACATACACACCGTTCGGAGAACGCCATGCACCTCGACCACGACACGGCCCTGCCGCACCACCACACCCCCAGCGCCGAGGCACTGCGCGCCAACGGCAGCCGCCGCGCCCTGCGCATCGGCCTCGGCGGACCCGTCGGATCAGGCAAGACCGCCACCGTCGCCGCACTGTGCCGCGCCCTGCGCGACCGGCTGTCCATCGCGGTCGTCACCAACGACATCTACACCCGCGAGGACGCCGAGTTCCTGCTCCGCGAAGCCGTGCTGCCGCCGGAGCGCATTACCGCCGTCGAGACCGGCGCCTGCCCGCACACCGCGATCCGCGACGACATCTCCGCCAACCTCGAAGCCGTCGAACAGCTGGAGGAGGCACTGCTCCCGCTGGATCTGATCCTCATCGAGTCCGGCGGCGACAACCTCACCGCCACCTTCTCCAAGGGCCTTGTCGACCACCAGGTGTTCGTCATCGACGTCTCCAGCGGTGACGACATCCCCCGCAAGGGCGGCCCCGGCATCACCACCGCCGACCTCCTCGTCGTCAACAAGACCGACCTCGCTCCGTACGTCGGCGCGGACCTGGAGACCATGGCCGCCGACGCGAGCAAGCAGCGCGGATCCCTCCCCGTCGTCTTCACCAGCCTGGCCTCGGACGACGGCATCCAGCCGGTCGCCGAGTGGGTCAACGGCTGCCTGTCCGCTTGGCGTGCCGAGGCCGCCGTATGACAGCCACCGCACCACAGGCGTGCCCGGCGCCCACGGCGGAACACCTCACGCCGGCGCCGGTGGCCGAAGGAAGGGAGACGGACAGCGGGCGGACGAACGAGGCACCCGCCGTGGTGCGCAGGCCCGCAACGGACCCCGAGCTCTCGGGAGTCCAGGCCACCGCCATCATCAGGGCCGTGCACAACGGCTCCGCCACCACCGTCCCGCGCCTGCGCAGCAGTGGTCCCTTCCACCTGCACCGGACGCAGCCCCGCAACGGGTGGGCCCGAGTCAGCGTGATCAGCGCCATGTGCGCACCGCTCGGCGGAGACCGTCTCGCCCTCGACGTCACCGCCGAGGAACACGCCAAGCTGGAGGTGTCCACGGCGGCCGCCACCATCGCGCTGCCCGGCGCCACCGCCGCCCCCGCCACTTACGACGTACGCCTCACCGTCGCCGACCACGCCATCCTGACCTGGCTGCCCAAACCCTTGATCAGCGTCCAGAACAGCACCCTCCACCAGGCCTGCACCGTCGACCTCGCACCGACCGCCGCCGTCATCCTGCGCGAAGAGCAACTCCTCGGCCGCACCCCCGAGCCCCCCGGCCACCTCACCACCCGCCTGACCGTGCGTCGAGGCGGCCGTCCCGTCCTCGACCAGCACACCGCCTACGGCGGGACGGCGCCGGCCTGGGACGGCCCCGCCGTGCTGGGCGGATACCGCGCTACTGGTCAACTCCTGGTCGTGGACCCCTACCTGACCCCCGATCACCCGCCGATCCTCATCGGCGACGATCCCGAGGCAGGCCACGCCGTTCTCACCCCGCTCGCCCAGCACCCCGCCTACCTGGCAACCGCCACCGCCCGTAGCCTCCACGACGTGGGCAAACTCCTGGACACAGCCCTCGAACACATCAAGGGCATGGAGCCGAGACCGACCTGAACAAGAGGTCCTGCCCGTCCCCGTCCGTCACGCCCTCGTGGAGGGCGTGACGGACGGGGACGGGCAGGAGCGACCGTAGAAGGCTCCGCTGGGAACCGGATGCCTAGGGCCGGAAGTGGGGGGTGTGGCAGGCCGCTTGGAAACGGCGGGCGCGGGAAGTCGGCTGGCATCGCCCGGCGGCAGTACGCCTTCGGCTGCCGACACCAGCGAGCTGTTCAGGAGGCCGTCCTCGCATGCGCCAAGCACCCGACGAGCACCCAAGCGAGACGACCGTTCGAGTACCAGTCCCCAGAGGAATACGAGAAAAGCTACTTACGCGCCGGGGTGCTCCGGCAGGGCGAGCCAGTCCGACCAGGAGATCTCTCGGCCGAGGTAGCGCGGTTGCTCGAACGGCCAGTCGGCGGCGATCCACTGCGGCACCAGCTCGTCGAGGGCCTGCTCGACCTTGCTGCCCACCAGCTCGTCCACCACCCACCAGGAGATCTCACCGTCGGCGCCGGCCCTCTCCGGCGGGTCGATGTAGACGCAGCCGAGCAGAGCTGTCTCCGCCGAGTCGAACAGCGCGTAGTTGAAAGACTGGTGTGCGGCCATCTCCTTCTCGTGCCGCAACAGGTCGGCCTGGTCGGCCTCATAGGTCATGGTGGCCGCGGGCCAGCCCCAGGCCGGGCCGAAAATGGTCCACAGCCGCTCGCGCGAACCCATCACAGCCGGATAGTCGAGCGGGGTGTCCGCCTCCCGGATCGGCCGCAGATGATGACCACCGCCCGGCAGCGGTACCAGCACGGGATGGACGAAGTTATCGGGAAGCCAGCTCATGGCGCCCGACCGTAGCAGCGCGCGGCCGTCCGCTCCTCTGAATTTTCCCGCATACCGCCAGACCCTGCTCTCATGCCGGACAGTGCCCGCGATCACCCGAACAAGACTCCCGTCCGATCGACACACTCCATGATCGGTATGGCAACGGCTGCTGAGCCACCAGGCAGTTCTCGCCGCTACGGGCGACGCCCAGGCGGGCCCCGGACGGCCTCCAGGCCGGTACGCGGCCCTGGGCGGAAGAAGCCTGCGACGACACCTCCCTCATCGACCGCCCTGGGGATCCCCCGCAAGCAGGTGCAGATCCAGCGTGTGCGGGGACGACACGGCGTGCAGTGCTGCGGCGGGGCCGTCAGCGTCCTGCTCGAGCCGTTGCCGGTGGTCCCGTCCGTGGCGGTCTTCGGCGTCGGACACGTCGGACTGGAGCTCGGGGTGAGCGTCGCGGCAGACCTCCTCCGGACCTTCGAACAAGACCGCCCCCGGGCCGGGGCCGGACACGGATGCCGAGGTTCCGTAGGCGACGTACACGCGGGCGGCGCGGCGCGGTCCGGGGCGGGGTCTCCGGAGCTGGTCCGGAAGCCAGGGCCGTGCGCCCGCGGCCCTGACGGGTCAGATGGCGATGCCGTTCCTGACGCGCCGGTTGTGACGACGGCGCACTACTTCCCAGGGGAGTACTGCTGCTGCGCCATAGGCGGTCAGGGCCGCCCATGACGGCAGCGCGAAGCCGAGCAGGAGGGCGCTCGCGACCCAGGCCGGGAAGCAGACGAGGTCGACCCAGAGCGGAACACAGGCGAGTCTTCCGAAGAACAGTGGTATGGGGTGCTCCCGGATTCCCGCGATCAGATTGCGCAGGTAGGCAATGCTGGTACCTGCCGCAGTGACGGCGGCGACGATTACGGCGATGATCTGCACCTGGATCTCCTGTCCTCTGCGAAATCGGGAAGAGTCTCCTCATCCAGGGAAATCGACTGCGCGCCTCGCGTCATGTCGCGGATTTGCGTGGCTTGACAGCGGAGGCAGGTCAGGACCAGCTCGCATCCGTACTGGTCAGCGCCAGATCAGGCCAGTACGGCCAGATCGACTGCGATCCGTCAAGCCACGCGTTCTCCTGCCACGCAATGCAGGGACATGACCGGAGCTGAATTCAGGGGCTTAATTGCGATACGGCGCACACCGCGCAAGCGGCCCGCATATCGCATGGCCGGAAATGCTGGACGGTGCGATGCGCCGGACATATTCCCACTCCCCTACGAGAAAGGATGTGGCAGCGATGTTTCCCGCTTCCACTCATCCCGCGCGCGTCACAGCGACCCTGGATCCCCGGCTCAGCCGATGGCAGTGGCTGGTGAAGTGGATTTTCGCCCTCCCGCATTACGTGGCCCTGTTCTTCCTGCAGGTCGCCTTCCTGCTGCTGAGCATTGCGGCGTTCTTCAGCATCCTCATCACCGGCAGCTATCCCCGGCCGCTCTTCCGTTTCAATGTAGGCGTCATACGCTGGAGCATGCGCGTCACCTATTACTGCTCCGCGGTACTTGGCACCGACGCGTATCCCCCCTTCACCCTGAAAGACGTGCCCGACTATCCGATCCGGGTCAATATCGCCTATCCCGAACGACTTTCCCGCGGCCTGGTCCTCGTCAAGTGGCTGTTGGTCATCCCGCAGTTCCTGGTGATCGCCATATTGCTCACCAGCGGCTGGAGCGTATTCCGCTACGTCGAGGAGTACAGTCCGTTCTCCACCGGCCTCATCGGCCTGCTCTCGCTGGTCGCGATGGTGATCCTGACCTTCACGGGGACCTACCCGAGGGATCTGTTCGACCTCCTCATGGGTTTGCTGCGCTGGGCTCTGCGGGTGTTCGTCTACGCGTCCCTCATGACCGACGAGTACCCGCCGTTCCGGCTGGACATGGGAGGGAGCGAGCCCCCGGCGGGCGCGGTCGCGACCGCGGGCGGAGGATAAGACTCCGCCGCTGGCCGGCGGCTCCGGAAGCTCGGCGGGCGGCCCCTTCCTTCACTCGGCGATGCGGTAGCCCCCGGGGGGTCGTCGTGATGACCGGGGGGCCGCCCAGTTTGCGGCGCAGGCGGCCCACCGTGACGGTCACGGTGTTCGTGAACGGGTCGGCGTTCTCGTCCCAGACCTGTTCGAGGAGGTTTTCGGCGCTCAAGAAGTCCGGGCTGGCGCGCAGGAGCGCCTCCAGGACGGCGAACTCCTTGACCGAGAGGTCCAGCAGGCGGCCGGCCCGGAGGGCGGTACGGCGGACCGCGTCGAGTTCGAGGCCGGCAGCGCGCATTGTGCGCGGCCGGGCGGCCGGCCTGCGGCGGGCCTGGGAGGAGTTGCGGCAGAAGTTGAGAAAGTTGATCCGCCCCGAGAGGCGGACGGGGCGGCGTGGGAAAGGAAATCAGGTGAGTGCCGTAACAGCGGACGGGCACACCGCACAGGACACCACCGCACGGCCTTCCGCCCTGATGTCGCGCCTCGCGGGCCCTCCCGACTTCTGGGACCGCCCCGACGGCAGCTGGGCCGCGCCCACGCCCCCCGAGGGGCCCGATCGCGGAAGGCGGCCGGACGCGGCTGACGTGAACTCCGCCTACCGCCTGGGCTCCAAGGCCCTGCGCGCCGGGGACGCGCACGGCGCCCGAGCAGTGGCTTGGCCAGGCCGCCGAGCATGGCCACCCCGGCACCGCCTTCCGCCTGGCGGTCCTGACCGCCCGCCTCGGCGGGCCAGCCCTCTCACAGCGCCTCACGGCGCAAGTCGTCGTCCTTCAGTGCGGCACGACACCTCACTCCGCTGGGCGAGCGGATTCACCGCAAAACCGAGCATGCACCAGGACAGGCACCCCGCTCCGGCAGCGGGCAGGTCCGCGCCGGGCCGGGTGCACGAGGTCAGGGGTGGAGGTAGCTGTTGAGGTAGCTGCGGGCCGCGGCCTCGCTCGTGCCGAGCGCGACCGCCACCTGCTCGATCGGTACCGCCTCGGCGGCGAGCTCATACGCCGCGTCCTGCCCGGCCTGGGCGATGACGTACCGCAGGTCGGCCAGTGCCTTGAGCGCCACCAGAGGCTCCTCGGCGGCCAGGCCGTCGAGCCGGCGCACGAGTTCCGTGAGGAGACCGGTGAGTTCCGTAGGGAGTGGGACAGCCGCGTCCCGGATGACCGACAGGTGGGCGTCGTAGTCCTTGACCGGCCCCGACAAATCGACGTCCGACTCATAGAGGGGCTTGTCGTCCGGGAGCGTGGTCCAGTCGAGCGGGTACTCGGCCATGCCCCGCCAGCCGCATGAACAGCTGCCCCGCAAGACCGCGGCCCGGGGCCGGCCGAACCGGCCGTCGTAGACGTGCCACTCCGCCGACGACGGCATGTCCGCACCGCTGCCCACGTCGAAATAGACCCGCCCCGGCTCGCTGCCATCAGCAAGCAGCACCCCCACCGACCCCGTATGCGCGGCCCCCAACGCCTCCAGCACCCTATCCACCACAACCCCAACCTCCCGCCGTCCCGAGAGGGCCAGTCGCGCGGCCGGCCCTACGACGTCCAGGCTGCCCGGACCAGACCCCGGACGCACCGGTATCCACCGAAAGCGATACGGATGATTCGGTCGAAGCCGGCCGGCCAAGAGCGAGACAAGGCACGCTGAAAGCGCGCTGCGCTCACGCCGTCGGCGATGCCGAGGCCGCGGCGCGGGTGGTCAAAGGCCTGGGAGGCGCTCGGGCGGCGGGCGGTCGCGCTGCGATGTTCCACGTGGGCGACCCGGTCCCGGTTCGACGTCCCCCGGCGAGGTCGAAGGGCAGCGGGCCGACGCGGCGGCTGTCACCAACCGGTGCGGAAGGGCCCAGGAGCAGCAGCATGCAGACCGCGGCCATCGCGCCGGCCGCCCACCGCGTGGCTTTGTTCACGGGGTGTGGCTCTGGCACAACCTGTGTGGACCTGGCGTGATGCAGCAGGTCCGTGCGCTGGACGACGTGCAGGTCGGCTGCGGTGCCGACGGGATTTGAACCCGCGGACAGAGGGGAGCAGGTCCGCCCCGTCTCCGTCAGTCGCCGTGGGAGGGACCTCGCCCACGGCGATCGCAATGGGCCGCTCTGCCACGGCACCGCAACCTGCGGAAATGCGCCCACTCCCGCTCCGACTGAGGGTAGAGACATCGTTCTCTGAGGACGAATCCTCAGGAGTTGTGCCAGAGCCAGCTCGGGTTCTGGCACAACTTCCGTGAACGGCACGCACAGGTCAGTGAGCCTCTCCTGCATTTGGCCGGCTCAGACGCAGGGTGAAGAAGCGCTCAATGCGAAAGAGCCGGACCCGGTGAGACTGGGTCCGGCTCTTCGGTGCCAGCATTCGGGCTGCTCAGCGCCCGCTCGCCAGTGAACCGGCGAAGGCTCAGGCTGGCAGCGAGACCAGGTGGTCGCCGGGGATTCCGGCCAGGCCAGGCGTGTAGTAATCGCGGATGCCGTCGGCCCACGAGGTCACCGTGATCCGGTCGCTGGCGTCCGGACCGAACGCGTCGAACAGCGCGTTGATGTTCGGCACGTCGAAGCCCCACGCGGTCATCAGGGCGAGGAAGCGGGGCCGTTCGATCAGGCCGTCGCCGTCCGGGTCGCCGAGCGTGGCAAGCGCCTCGGCGAACGCGTGAATGGTCGGGCCGAACCGCTCCGGGTCAAGTACGGAGGCTTCGAACTCCCTGGGGCTGATCACGCCGTCACTGTCGGTGTCCAGCGCTCCCACCAGTACGTCCCACCAGCGGCGCATGCTGTCGGCCAGCGCCTGCCTGGCCTCCGGTCCCGAGTCCGTGGCGGCGGCCAGCACCCTGTCGGCGTTCAGCTCGAAGTCCTGGCTGTCGAGCACCCCGTTCTTGTTGGTGTCGAGCAGCTTGAAAATCAGAGCGGCGCGCTGAACGGCTTCGTTTCGCATGGATGGCTCTCTTTTGATGGTCGACCTGGGCCAGGGTTCTGGTCCGGCCCCCAACCTGGGCGTCCTGTACGCCCTGGGCACGGGCCTCCCACTCTCGGGCGCAGTCCACCGGCAATTCTCCCAGAACAAGGATCCATCACCCGGTAGTACGAATTGATCGGATGAGATGCCGTGGCCGGGAAAGCGTCGCTCCAACGGAGCCGAGGGTGCACTGGCATGCGTCAACGCGCGATGCTCCACACCGCGTTCAGCGGATTTCCAGCAGCTTGGGCAGTGCGGCGCGAGCCGCCGTTCTTACGATGCCCGAGTAGCCATCGAACGTCCTCGCCGCAACGCAGCGAGTGACAAGTGCCGCTGCCGGAGGCCCCGTTCGTCGCGCAGCACTGCTCCAGGCACCGGCCGGACGGCGAAGCAGCACCCGCTGGCGGCGAAGAGCAACGAAACGGAACAGCAATGACGCATCGCAGCGCACCCGAATCCGCACCTGCATCCGCACCCGAATTCGGCGCGGCCGGACGTGATGGGGAAGTCGGTGAACAGTACGGCGATGTGCTGGGACACCAGCGTCCCGGCGAGCGGGTCCGGCTCGACGCGATTGCCCGCACGTTCGACGCGCAGACCCGGCAGCGGTTGGAGGCCGTCGGGGTCGCGGCCGACTGGTCCTGCCTGGAGGTCGGCGCGGGCACCGGCACCATCGCCCACTGGCTGGCCGGGCAGTGTCCCCGAGGGCGGGTCACCGCGACCGACCTGGACGTGACGCTCGTCCGGGAGCCGGTTCCGGGCAATCTGACGGTGCTGGTGCACGACATTGCGAAGGACGCGTTCTCCGAGGGGGCCTTCGACCTGATCCACGCGCGCGCCGTTCTGATGCACCTGCCCCAGCGTGAACAGATCGTCGCGCGGATGCTGGAATGGCTGGTCCCCGGCGGCGTGCTCGTGCTGGAGGAACTGGTCCACTTCCCCCGTCACGGACTGCCCGCCGCCTCCCCGCTGCGGCGGGTCATCGACGCCTGGTGGGACTTGCTCAGCGCCTCGTTCGGCATGGACGACGCCTGGGGCGTTCGCGCACCCCAGGTCATGCGCGACGCTGGCTACGAGGACGTACAGGTCGCAGCGGACCTGCCGGCCTTGCATGCGGGATCGCCGATCGCCGAGTTCTCCCGACTGACCGTCCTGTCGGTCGCACCCCGCCTCATCGCCGCCGGAATGCTGAGCGAGGCCGATGTGCGCGCAGGCCTGGAGGAGATCGACGACCCCGGGCACCTCTCGTTCCCCATCGCCGTCATCGCCACGTCCGGGCGCCGACCCGGAAGCTGAGACTGAACTGTTCTGGGCTGTGCCCGAGGTACTGCTCCGGCTGGAAGAGCTGCTCTTCCTGTCGACTCCGGGGATCAGGGTGGTGTCGGTGCAGGACGACGGAGAGGTGGTCCGAGTCGGCGTCCGATGTCGGACGGCCAGGGCTCGGTGCGTCGGAGCCTGCCCGGCTGCGGGAACCGGTCGGGATGGGTGCGCGGGTCCTACCTGCGGTTCCCCGCTGACCTCCCGGTGGTGGGTCGGCGGGTGGTGCTGTGTCTTCGTGTCCGACGCTTCATGTGCGAAGACCTCTCCTGTGGGCGGCGGACGTTCGTCGAGCAGGTCGCGGGCCTGACCCGGCGGTGCAGCCAGCGCACCGAACGAATGCGGTCAGTGCTGGCCGAGGGAGTTCTCGCGTTGGCCGGTCGTGCCGGGTGCCCGACTGGCCGACATCTTCGGTGCGGGGGTCAGCCGGAATACGGTCCTGCGGCTGGTCGATGCCCCCTCCCGTGCACACGGAACAGGACTCCTGACGTCAGGGGGTCGGCAGGACTTCGCGGATTCCGGGGTCAGTGAGGTCCGTCAGTGCGTAGCTGGGAAAGTCAGCAGGTACGAGGACCAGGTCGCCGTCCCGCTCGAAGTTGAACCCGTCCTGCAGAATCCGGGTGCCCATCTCGGACTTGTGCTTCTGCTGGGTGACCAGAACGCCGCTCATGGACCCGTCCTTGCCCGGGCCCGACATCTTCCCGCGCCAGCGGAAGGGCTTACGCGCCTCACCCGCCAGCGGGATCCTTGCGCCGGTCCCACCGCCCGGCGATTTCATGACGAGCATGCCGGACCAGATGATCCAGCCTTCGACGTTGCTGATGAGGGTGCCGCGCTCGATCCAGCCGAAGTAGTCCGGCTTGACGGTGACCTGTACGTTCTCGCCGGTCTGCGTCGTCTTCCCCCAGGAGTACTGGTAGGAGGCGGTAACCGATGCCTGGAAGATCCCGTTGAGGGTGACACCGGCGGTCCCGGAGACACCGATGCTGTGTTGGTAGGACACCGAGTCCGACCAGTTCATGCCGTACTGGGCCTCACCAGGGCCGGGGTTGAAGACCTTGTTGGGGCTGACCTGATGCTGAGGACTGTAGGTGAACCACTGCTTGTCCGGCCGTACGACCACCACGCCCTTGCCGCCGTCGTTGGCCAGCCATTCTACGTAGGGGGCCTTGGCCGGGTCGATGACGGGAATGCTTTCCCATGCCTCAGGGTCGAGGTCGCGCTCTTTCATCGCTTCGTTGTAGGCGGTGAGGTTCGCCGTGTGGGACTTCGGCGGCGGCGGAAGCTGGTCGGCCACAGGTACTCCTTGTCTTGGACACGCATGTCGTCGCTGGCGCGCCCAAGAGTCCAGACCCACAGGCCGGGACGAGACGGGCGACGTCCGTTGTCCCTGAATATCCCTGCCCGGCCAACCGCGACCATGGCCGGACGCCCGACATCACCCACCCAGGCGAAGAGGTATCGCTTCTTCGTCGTGTCCGGCCCCGGTCTGGACCGGTCACCAGCACGACCGCGGGTCTTGTACGTGCTCCGGCGAGTGCTGGTCCTCTCCCCTGCCCAGGCCGGTCCGGACCAGGAAGCCGGGGTGCACGGCCCGTGGCGCGGCAGCGGTGTGCACCCGCTGGGTGCCGGGGATGCCCACCTCGACGAGGGCTCCGTCGCGGAACATCCACAGACCGAACAGGTCGTCGTCCTCGTCGTGCAGCATGACCTGCACGCAGGCGGGCTCGTTCCACGGCAGGGACTCCAGGTCCTCGAGCACGCCGCGGCGCCCGTTCCACCGCTCGAACTCGATGTGCCAGCCCCCTACGAACCAGGGGATCTGCACAAAGCAGCCCTGCCAGGTGCGGGCCTCGTCCGGTCGCGTCAGCGGCTCCATCACCTCGTCCTCGTATCGGGCCAACACGATGACCTGCGCCATTCTGCTCATGCCCACATGTCACACTGCGCCGGGTCTCGAGGGCAAACGGTTTGGGACCCGGAGCCGTCGCGGGGCTCCTTCCGTACGCGGAGTTCGCCGCACAGGACGTGCCCGGTCACGTTCGACCCCAGACGGTCAGGGCTACGGCGGTCGCGGTGCAGAGGTAGAGGTAGAGAACAAGGGACAGTCACGTGATCGGCCTGGAGCGGCTGGGCGTAATCGGGGGCTACTGCTGTGGTGGGCCGATGATGGACTGGCCGATCTGCTCTGCCAGCCAGGCGGCGTGCCGTTCCTCGGAACCGTCGAGATTTCCGCGGCGCACGTGGACGAGCACGGTGTGGTGACCGGCGTGCTCGTCAAGGCCTTTGGTGCGGCAGTTGAACAGCAGTGACACCCGGGCGTTGTTGGCTTCGCCGTGGATGTCACGGTCCGGTACGTCGGGCCACATCAAACCGGACCACCAGATCTCGCCGAAGTTGAGGCCCACCGAGGCAGTGAACTCGTCTTCGACGCTGCCCACGGGCCGGTATTCCATTGATGCCCAGAGCGGCAGGTGCGAGGCGAGGAAGTCCGGATCACTGGAGAGCTCGGGCGCGTGGACTCCGCCGTGCAAGCCCGTCGGGTCGGAAGGATCCCGCGCCCAGTCCTCGACATCCTCTTTCCGGAACCAGGCATCCGGCAGCGCCTCGCGTACCCGCAACACTTCAGGGACGGTGCACAGCTCGACGTCCACGGACACCTCCGCGAACTGCTGATCGCCCACCGCCACAAGCTGACGCGCCACGCGGAGAGCCAGTACTGGGTCGGTGGTGCGGAAGACCGGGTACGCCATGGGGCTGGACATGCGAGCACCCTGCCACAACCCGACACGTTTCCGATCCTCGGGCGACCCAAAGGCGGCAGGGGGATCCGGGCGTGGTCAGAGTCTCTTCGACCAGTGGATGCAGGCGCCTTTCGCCATGGGCGAGGATGGAACCATGGCAGGGCAAGCGAGCGAGATTACTCTGAGCAAGCAAGACCTTCGTGAGGTCGCCGCGTTCGCTGCGGCATGCGCGGAAGTGGTGCTTGAGGTATTCGAGGCGGATCAGCCGGACGACTCGCGTCCTCGGGACGCTATCGGTGCCGCGTGGGAGTTCGCCCGGGGCGGTGAGCGTGGGCAATCCCTGCGCGACACAGCGTGGGCAGCCCTCAAGGCAGTCACGAGCGCGGATACTGCAGCTGCGCGCGAGGCAGCTCAGGCAGCGATGTCTGCGGCAGGCGCCGCCTACCTGCATCCTCTGGCCAAGGCCACACAGGTCAAGCACATTCTCGGAGCGGCCGCTCACGCGGCCAGAGCAGCCGAACTCGTCGCTGGCGACAATCCGAGCATTGGCGCCGAACGCGTTGAGCAAGCGGTGCATCGTGCGACACCGGTCGTCGTTGACGTACTCAAACGCTTTCCAGCGGCACCGGGTGGCGGAGGAAGGGTTGGTGAATTGATCCGCATGCTGGACGCTGGCCTTCGTTCACTCGACCTCCCTGAATGACTTTCAGCGCCCAGATCACGTGGCCTCCTGACCAGGGATCTGAAAACGCGCTCAGGCGTCGGCCGGCACTGGTTTCCTCGGCCGGCCGGGCGTGGCGCCTTCCCGCGAGCGATCTCTCGACGACCCAGCGGCGGGGCAGAGAGCCACTTCCGCCAACAACACCCGCTCCCACATCGGGCTCGCATCGAGGGCCGCTAGCGGAGAGCTGCAACGCGCACGAGGAACATCTCGCCGGTGTACTTCCATAGGGTGTCCAGGGCAGCGCGCATGCGGCCCCGGCTTTCCTCCGTGCCGTCGCCGAGCCGCAGGGTCCACTGCTCGGCGTGGTCGCGGCGGTAGGCGGTCTCCTTGACGGCCTTGGCCGCGAGCGGACCGTCCCCGCCCGCCAGTCCACCAGACCTCACTCGCCCCCGCCCCCTCCCTCGCCTCCGCCTCCGCCTCCGTCCCCACCTCCGCCACTGTGACCGCCGCCGAAGTGTGTGCCCACATCGGGGCCGGCGTCGCCGTACTGGCGGTTGCCCGTGCGTCTGGGAGGCTGGGCGCGACGGGCTGGACCCGCCTGCGCGCGGCCCACCGGGCCTTGCACGGCCCCTTCCCAGCGCGGGCTGCGATGAGGGAAGACGTACGCCAGCATGCGCGGGTCAAGCTGGGCCTGTTGGAGATGTCGCCGGCCCGCAGGGGTCATTCGACGCTCCGCGCCCGCCACCAGACCCCACGTGGCCAGCCCGCGGCCGATCCTCTCAACCTCCGGGGAGCGTTGCAGGACGGCTCGTACGGTGTCAATGTTCGTCGGGCGCCCGCAGAAGACGACCATCGCGCGCTCGACCGGATGCAGAGGTTGCTTCCCCTCCACGGAATGCACCTGCGCGTTGCGCACCACAAGCAGCCCACGCTGATGCAGCGCGGTGACCGCACAGTCCACCACATGCTGGGCCCCGCCCGCCAAGAACGCGACGTCATACACGTCCAGGGGTCTCGTCTCGCCCGAGCCCCTCACGATCCACCGGAACACCCACCGCATACCAGACCCGCCCCCGTTCTGGCCCCGCCCCACTGTTGGCAGTGTCACCTCACAGCGCAGCCACCAACCGCCTTCCCACCATCTCAGAGCAAAACTTGAGCTACAGCCGCGCTGTTCTGCCAGCGGCAGAACACCGGCCGGATGGGGCTCGCTGATCATTACCGTCGAGTCTCATGACGACGGTTACAACACGCACGGTCGAATATCCGGCCGACGGTTTGATGATGATCGGGCACCTCGCGCTCCCGGCCGGTGTCGACCGCCGGCCCGCGGTGCTGCTCGGACCCGAGGGCATGGGGCTCAGCGACGTCGAGCGCCGCAGGGCCGATGCTCTCGCCGAGCTGGGATACGTAGCGCTGGCCTTCGACCTTCACGGCGGGCGCTATTTGGGCGACCCCGAGGAGATGCTGGCCCGTTGCCTGCCGCTGCTCGCCGACCCCGACCGAATGCGGGGCATCGGCCATGCGGCGCTCGATGTGTTGCGCGCCGAACCGCGGACCGACCCCGACCGGATCGCCGCCATCGGCTACGGCACCGGGGGCGCCATCGCCTTGGAACTCGGGCGCGATGGCGTCAACCTGCGCGGAATCGGGACAGTCAACGCAACGACCACGGGCCGACCGGGCGAAGCGGCGCGCATCCGCTGCCCGGTGTGGGCCGGGGTCGGGTCGGAAGACCCGATCATGCCGCCCGCGCAACGGAACGAGTTCACCGCCGAGATGCAGGCCGCGGGCGTCGACTGGCGCATCACGGTCTACGGCGGCGCCCTGCACGCCTTCCACCACCCACCGGTCGACCACCCGACGGTCCCCGGCGTCGGCTACCACCCACAGCACGCGCAACGAGCCTGGCGCGACGTCCTCGACCTGCTCGCCGAGTGCCTGCCCGTGACGGAGTGATCGCCGCTTCTGTCAACGCGCCTACGTGTTCTTCGCGGACAACGGACAACGGACAACGGACCAGCCAAACCCTGTCCATGACTTCTGCTCAAAGGTCACGCCCGTGCGCAGCGCGGCCGGCCCCGGCACGGACCCTGGTGAAGGGAGCCGGACGGCGGGGCGGTGTTCAGGTTTCTTCGATGCCGCCCTGGGCGGTGCCGGTTGTGCGGCTACTGGTCGCCGTGGGTTTCCCGGTGCTCCTGGACGAGTCGCTGGATCGTGCTGGTGTCGATGTCGGCCAAGCCCGTGCCGGTCTCCCGGTCGATGTCGGGTGCCTGGGTGAACTCGGCCTCGGGCTCACCGCAAAGCCGATGGCCGCGACGCCGAACCAAGCGCGTGCGTCTTGGACGCTCAGAGCGTCAAGACCTCCGCCAACGCGCCGCAAAGGCGAGGTCGCGGGCCTGACAGGAGGCGGCGCGGCCGTTCTTCTCGGCGATGAGCCGGGACTCCTGTGCCGGGGCGCCGTCGCCGGTCATGGGCGCGAACTCGCGGCGGGAGCGGCGGGAGGCGTGGCTCCGTTCGCGGCCGAGGCCCTCGGTGGCCCGGTGTCCTGGACGTGCCGGGCCGCCGGGCCGCCGGGCCGCCGGGCCGCCGGGCCGCCGGGCCGCCGGTCACCAGTACAGGAGCCAGCGTCCGGCGCACCAGACTCCGTGGCCCTGGAGGGTGAGCCGCTCGTCGTCGGGTTCCACGCGGCTGCTGGGGGCGACCTGGTGCAGGGTGTGGCCGGAGTGGATCACCATCTGACCGGGGGTGTAGGGGACGTACTGCTTGGTGTGGAAGCGCTTGAGGTCGGCGGCGCTCTCGATCCAGCCCTTCGCCGCGGCCTGACGGAAGTCCTCGTAGTCCGCGTCCCAGATGTTCAGGCCTCCGCCGGCCGCGGGCAGCCGGATGGGCAGGGTGAAGGACAGCAGCCGGGTGAGGTCCGTCCCGGGAGGCCAGCTGAAGGCCCGGTACTGCATGTCGAAGTGGACGGGGGCCTTGGGCCTGGTGAACACGGCGGCGGACAGCCACACGTGGAATCCGGGCATGGCGAGGTGTTCGGGATAGTGGACGGGGGCGCCGAGATGTCCTGCGAGGAGGTCCGCGAGCCTCTCGTACAGCTCGCCGAAGGACTCCCACAGGAGCGGCCTGGAGACGTCCGCCCGCTTCTGGTACTCGCCGGTCTCCGGGTCCTCGGCGAGGTCGAGGTAGCTGGGCGTGCCCAGGGTGAAGAAGGACGCGGGTTCAGGGCCGCGCGGGATCCAGTGCTCGCGCAGGCCGTGCACGGTCTCGCGGAGCGCGTCGCTGCCGGCTTCGGTGAGTACGGTCAGCCTGTCGATCACGAGTGCCTCCCCTGGAGCAGTGCGAGGAGCGATGCGGTGATGTCACCGCCCAGCCGCCGGTCGTACCAGTCGTACGCCGGCATCGGGTTGACCTCCAGGCACCAGTGGGTACCGTCCTCGGCCACCTTGAAGTCCCAGCCCGCGAAGGTCATGCCCAGGTCCGCGGTATGGCGGACGACCTGCTCGCCGAGCGGTCCGGGCAGTTCGTACGGCGTGAACACCGCGTCGGGGTCGGTCCGGTAGTCCACCGCGCCGGAGGCGATCTCCTCGGCGTGCACGCGGTCACCGACGACATGGGCGCGCACGTCCCGGCCCGGTACGTAACGCTGGAGGTGGATCGGCCCCTGCCAGGGGTCGAAGCCGGCCAGCTCGCCGGGCCGCAGGAGCCGGCTGTCGGCCCGTACGCCGGACACCGCCTTGACGATGGTCGGCCCGGCCTCGGCGAAGGCCCGAAGCCGATCCGGCGAGGAGCCGGTGATGCCGGGCGGAACCCTGAACCCGGCCTTGGCCAGGGATCGCTCGTGCAGCGGCTTGGAGCCGTTGTCGGAGCGGATGGAGGGGCGGTTGACGACCAGGCCGGGGATCTGGTCCAGCCAGGCCGTGAGGGCGGTGGTGAGCCAGCGCCAGCGCAGCGCCTGCTCCCGGTCCTCCGCGAGGGACGACAGGTCGCTGATCCGGCAGTAGTACGAGCCCTCGGGGTCGAGGGTGTGCTCGCCGAGCCGCGCCGGACGGGCACCGCCGATGGCGAGGCGCCAGTCGTCCTGTCGTACGACCTCGCTCAGGTCCACGGTCTCGACGTGGACTCCGTGGTCCTCGGCGGCGTCGGTGAAGTGCGCGATGGTGCTCTCGGAGGCGAGTCCGACGGTGTAGATCATGGGAAGAGCACCTTCAGGAGTCGGGGGCCGAGACCGAGCCAGACCATGCGCAGCTGCTCCACGTCGGGGAACGGCTCGACCAGGACCGGCTTCGCGCGGGCGAGGTCCGGGGATATTCGCCAGACCACGGAGGCGAGTTGGAGTCCGAGTCGGGCGACGATCTCGGTGCTGCGTTCCTCCAGGCGCAGCCCGTCGAGTTCGACGGCGCTGCACGGCCAGGCGTGGTCCCCGAGGACCACCACGTTCTCGAACAGGGGGTCGGGGTCCGACCACCGCGCACGGTAGGGGCCGGAGGCCGCCGACTGCTCGGGCCAGGGCCGTGTCGTCCACGAGCCCAGGTCCTGCACCCACCACTGGGTGCCCTCGCCGTAGCCCCCGTGCTGCCCGTGCTGCCCGTGCTGCCCGTGCCCCTCGTCCGCTGCCGCCGGCCCGTCGGGCTCCGGCGGTCGGGAAGAGAACACCTCCACCGAGCCGACGGGCAGTCCGGCCCGCAGTTCGGTGAGGGCCGCGGAGGCGGAGACGCTGCTGCCCAGGGCGCCCGGCGCGGGGCGGTTGATCACGGGCGCCGGGGTGAGGGCGGCGACGGCCCACAGGTGCGCCAGACACTCGTTGAGCTGGAACTCGGCGTCGAAGCTGGTCCTGAGCAGGGGCGGGGCGGGCAGTCGGAGGATCATCGGCAGGGCCGGCTCGACGACGGCCGTGTCGTCGTCGACGGTGACGGTGAACATCTGCGCGGCGTCGAACACGTCGAGGACGGCGGCCTCGTGTCCGCTCTCCAGCACGAAGTCCCGCACCTCGACCGCCACCAGGTCCTCGGGGTCGGCGACGATGACCAGCCCGGAGAAGCCGGTGGGGGGAACGTCAGATGACGACACCGCGCCTCCTCAGCAGTCGGTTGATCCGAGAGTCCCGCAGCTCCGCCGCGATCTCCTGCTCCTCCGTGAGCCGTCCCGCCAGGGCCGGAGCCGCCTGCCCCAGGCCGGCGTTCGCGGGGCCGGAGCCGGCCCCGGCGGCGGACTCGGCTGCCGGGCTCACGAAGGCGTCGGGGCCTGGCAGGGTCATGGCCCCGTCGAAGCCGTCTTTGAAGTCCTTGCCGTCCTTCCCGTCCTTCCCGTCCTTTCCGTCTTTGGTGTCCTTGCTGTCCTTCGAATCCTTGTAGTCCTTGGTGTCCTTCGAATCCTTGCCGTCCTTGTTGTCTTTGTTGTCCTTGACGTCCTTGGATTCCTTGGTCTCCTTGCCGTCCTTGACGTCTTTCGACTCCTTGCCGTCCTTGCCGTCCTTCCCGTCCTTGATGTCCTTGAAGTCCTTGAAGTCCTTGCTGTCCTTCCACCTCTTGCGCGCCTCGGGGACTGCGGGAACGGGACCCGCGTCCGCCTCCTCCGTCTCGGAGAAGGTCCGGCCCCGCTGTGGCGCTCCTCTCAACATCCCTGAGACATCGCGCCGTTCGGCAGCCGACAGGAAGGGCCGCACCCGTGATTCATCGACGGTCCACGTCATCGGTTCACCCTTTCCGTGCTCGACCAGGCTCCGGCTCGGTACAGCCGCAGGGCTGCTCCGAGGCGGGCCTGGGCTTCGCTGTGATGCGGATTGAGGTTGAGGACGAGGTGGGAGACACCGAGCGCCTCGTACCGGCGCAACCCCCGGGCCACCACTCCCGGCGATCCGGTCAGGACGTCGACACCCGAAGGCGCTTCCCCGCCACGACCGTCCTCCCCCTCGACGCTCACGTTGACGCCGAGCGTGATGCCCAGCGTCGCGGGATGGCGCCCTTCTCTCAGGCAGCTCTCCCGCACCCTGGCGAGGACCTCCACGGCGCCGGAGGGAGAGCCGAACCAGCAGGAGTTCCACAGGTCCGCGTACCGCGCCGCCAGCCCCATCGTCCGCGGCCCGTTCGCGCCGACCAGAACAGGCGGACCGGCGGGCCGGGGCCCGCGGGGACGGAGCTCGCCGGCGCGCGACCAGTAATGGCGGCCCGTGAAGTCGACGCGCCCGGTCCGCAGCAGTCCGACGATGATCTGCAGGGCCTCCTCGAACCGGTCCACCCGGTTCTCGAAGGGGACGCCGAAGGCCTCGAACTCGGGCTGGTGCCAGCCGGTGCCCAGTCCAAGGACGAGACGGCCCCGGCTGACCTCGTCGAGGGTCACGGCCATCTTGGCAAGAACGGCGGGGTTGCGGAACGCCGTGCACATCACGAACGAGCCGAGCTCGACCCGCTCGGTGGCCTCGGCCAGGGCCGCCAGGACGGTCCAGGACTCCCAGATGCCCTCGCTGGTCCCGTCCGGCCCCCGGAACAGCAGGTGGTCGAAGACCCACACCGAGTCAAAGCCCGAGTCTTCCGCCTGAAGGGCGAGCGATCTGATCTCCGCGTACGAAGGCTGCCCCGACGGGTACTCGGAGAGTGGCAGAACAAGGCCGATCTTCATCGCTCCCCCGGACGGCTCGTGTCCTCGCAGCTGCACCCGAAAGTACCGCGAGTGAGGGGCCGTCACAATCCGTTGACGTAAGGGGGTTTGGCCGGTATCGCGTGCCCGGCCAGCCCTCCGTTTCACCGATTTCCCTCGAGATTCCGCACGGGCCACGAGGATGTTTTCGAGTCACCGGCCGTCGAGCGGCGGACGGCGAGGCGGAGGTCGGCCACGTAGTGCTCGTCCACCCGCTCGTCCGGGAAACGGCCGGGCACGCTCCACCCGTGCCCGCAGGGCGGTGGGAACAGAGCAGGTTGACGGACTCCTGAGCCACGAACCCACTGACGTTCTGATGGCAGACGACAGCTCCAGCGCGTCGGAGACGGCCTCGTTGACGTCCCCCGTGATCGCGGCCAGCTGGGCTTCCAGCGCGATCCGCCCATGCCCGCCCGCATCGCACGCCGGCACGTCCGCTCGCCGCCCCCGCCCGGACCGGGCACCTCGACCTCGGCCACCGCGCCGGCCTCCTGCGCCGCCGTCGGCAAGCACCACTTCGGGTAGAGGTGATCGAGCGACTCTTCCGACACCGGACAATCCTCCGGCGCGCCAGCCGCGACGGCTTCACCCTGTAGACGTCCTCCCAGGTCCGCCCACACCCAAGCTCAGGCAAGGAGGAGCGGACCTCCCCCATGCAGCGTGTTCGGCATGGAACATGACGATCCCCCCTTCTGGCAACAGCCGCCCGTCGCGCCCTGCCGTCCTACACCGCTGCGCGACGACGATGCAACCGCTGAGGAACGTCGCTCAGATGCCGGAGATCGATCCGAGCAAGCACGCCCTAACAGGTGAATCGTGCGGATGCCGGCGCCATGCATCGCCATCCTTGCCGTTCTGGCGGCGGGCCCATGTCATGGTGCCGGGGCAGCCAGCCGTTCCTTTCGACGAAGGGGCCGGATGCGACTTATCGCTGCGGTCCTGGCCATCGTCAAAACACCGGACCAGCCGTCCGGACCACCATGGAGAGCCTCACATGATCCTGCGCAAGCCGATCACAGAACTGCTCGCGGTCACGGCACTCGTTGCCACGACGCTGTTCGGACTGGCCACTCCGGCGGCTGCCGCCGACTGTCCAGAGCAAAACTTCTGCCTCTACAGCGGCACCGATTTCACCGGCGCCCAGTTCAACCTCTACCGGTGTGACACGTACGAGATGACGGGCTGGGAGGGTTACGGGTCCTGGATCAACAACCAGACTCCAGGGACGCGGGCCCACTTCCTGGACCAGAACCACAATGTCATCTCCACGACACCCGGCGCCTACTCCGCCAGCTCCAGCTTCGACTGGACGCCTGTCTGGTATCTCCGCACCTGCTGAGCCGAGACGCCACCAGGGGGCCCGCGGGCGCTCGCGCCAACCCCCCCGTGTTGGCCTGGCGCCGGCGCCGCGACATACGAGAATTCGGGTCCTCAACCTGTCCCCGGACTACATGGACACGAAGTCCCGATTGACCGGCTCCATGCCCATGTGCCGGTGGTTTCGCGTCCATCCGAACAGGAGCGGGGAGGTCGGTGAAGACGAGCGCCACAACCGTCTGGTTCACGCCGCCTTGCGTACGCTCACGGCCCTCCTGGGTGCGGGATCATTCGCCATAGGCGGACTTGCGGTTTTTGCGACGCAGAACGGGACCGGCGCGGCGGCGCTGATCGTATTTGGGGGCGTCTCGCTTCTCCTCGCTCTGCTCGGCATCCGCATCGAGAGCCTTGAGTTCGGAGGGTCACGCTGAGGATGCGGGCCGCAGCAGCGGAAAGGTTCGCGTTGGCGGAGGAGTCGCAGATCCTCCGCCAGGCGCGCAAGCGCTCGCAGGAGCGGTGACAGTCCCCATGTCCCCCGCCGACCGCCCACGATCCGCCCTCGTCTTCGTCTGGGACCACGAGGCGGACGGCCGATACCTGGTCTCCTGCAGCCTGGACCAGTACATCGAACGGGGCCCCCTGCAGGCGACCGGAGACTGGTACCGGTAGACCGGCCCCCGGAATACAGCACCCTTGGAATGACGCTCCCCGCCGGCTGGGACCTCGGCGTGGACGCCCGCGCGCGGTAAGGCGTACGCGAACGACCAGGGCCGGCCCTCTTCGCTGGCGGCGGTGACGGCCCGCTCAAACCGGAGCAAGGCCGACCAGGAGCCGGCAGAGTGGCTCCCCCGGCGCCGGACGCGCTGTGCCGGTACGGAGCGGAGTCCGACTCCCTGATGGATCGTCACGCATGTAACCGTCAGGGGCGGGCAGGCGAACGTGAGTCCAGACGGCGCAGCACGATGGTGCAAAGCCGTCTTCCGTGTCTCACAGGCGGGAACATGAGCGCGACAGACGACGAAACGCACAAGACGCCCAGGAAGCTCGACGTCGCCACGGCGATGCGCCGCGCCTGCGAGCAGCTCTCGGAGCTCCTGCGGTGCGACCCCGGCTCCGTCTCAGCGGTGAAGGCCACCGAGGACGGCTGGATGGCGGAGGTGGAGATCGTCGAGCTGGAGAAGGTACCGGACACGATGAGCGTGATGGCCTCGTACCACGTGACTCTCGACAGCGAGGGCCGGCTCATCGGCTATGAGCGCACACGGCGCTACGCCCGGAGCCAGATCGACCGCCGCTGAGGCGAAGACGGCGCCGGCCCAGCGGAAGCGAGGGCCGACGCCCGTACGCGTCGGCAGACGCCACATTGGAAGGAGATCATCGTGACACTCGTCCAACAGAGCAGTACAACGAGCGGCGGAAGCGGCTCGGGAAATCTTTACGACGTACTGGAACTCATCCTCGACCGAGGCCTTGTGATCGACGCGTTCGTCCGCGTCTCCCTGGTCGGAATCGAGATCCTCAAGATCGATGTCCGCGTGGTCGTCGCCAGCGTGGACACCTACCTCCGATTCGCCGAAGCGTGCAACCGCCTCGACCTGGAATCCGGGCGGAAGGCACCCAGCCAGCTCACCGACATCGTGGGCGAGATGACCGAAAACGGCGCAAAGGGCAAGTCCAAGGGCGCCCTGACCGGCGCCGTCGAGGCGATAACGGACTCCCTGCAGAGCAAGCGCGAGGAATCCGAGGAGGAGCCCCGCAAGCGGCCGGCGCGCAAGTCGGCCTCCAGCCGCACATCCGCCACCCGCCGGGAGGAGTAACAGGTGCCCACCTACGTCTACGCCATCACCACCGCGGACCACCCTCTGCGCCTGGACGAGCTGCAGGGGGTGGGTGAGCAGGCGTCACCCCTGAGGTCGATCCGCGCCGGCGATGTTGCCGCAGTCGTCGGCGACGCTCCAGAGGGCCTGCGGGCCAAGCGCCGTGACGTGCTGGCACACGAAGCGGTCCTGGAGGCACTCATGGCAGACGGAGCGACGCTGCCCATGCGCTTCGGTCTGCTCGGTCCGGACGACGACCAGGTGGCGCAAGCCTTGGAGCAGGACGGCCCCGCATACCGCAGCCGCCTGGAAGAGCTCGCCGGGCATGTCGAGTTCAACCTCAAGGCGACCCGGGACGAACAGGATCTCCTGCTCGAAATCGTCTCGAGCTCCGACCAGATCAGGGAACTCAACGAGCGCACGAGGTCGGGATCTGCCGGGCAGGACGACCGGATCGCCCTCGGCGAGCTCGTCGCAGGCCAGGTGGCCGAGCGCAACAACGAACAAGCCGAGAAGACCCTGGAGAGGCTGCAGCCGGTCGCGGCCCGCGTCTCGCGCGCCGAGCCGGGCGCCGGCCATTTCCTCAACGCCTCTTTCCTGGTCTCGACCGAGTCCGCGGACGAGTTTGTCCAGGCCGTACGTGAAGAGGCGGACCGCCGGGGCGAGACGTGCACGTTCACCTTGACCGGGCCGCTGCCTCCGTACAGCTTCGTCTGACCGGTAGCCGGCACGCCGAGCACATCGCGAACGCAGGAAGGAGGCCGGAGTGGGACTTCTCACCACGATCCTGACCCTGCCGATCGCACCACTGCGCGGCACGGCATGGGTGGTCGACCAGGTGCTGCTCGCTGCGGAGCGTGAGTACTACGACCCAGAGCCCGTCCGGGCCCAGCTCGCGGCGCTGGTGGACGACCTGGCCAACGGTCGCGTGGACGCTGCCGAATTCGACCGGCGCGAGGACGCGCTCCTGGACCGTCTCGACGACATCGAGGCCTACCGAAGCCGAACAGGAAGCGGCTGATGACGAAACAGAGTGAGCACGCGAGGCGGAACGAGGTGCCCCGGTGATACCGAAGAACACCACTACGGCAGCCGCCCTCGTGGGGGGCTACCTCCTGGGACGAACGAAGAAGGCCAAGATGGCCATCGGGGTGGGCATGTTCCTCGCCAGCCGCAGGCTGGACCTCGACCCCCGGCGACTGGGAAAGCTGCTGGCCGCCTCGCCCGTGGTGGGCGCGCTGAGTGAGCAGCTCCGCCGGGAGTTGTTCGAGGCAACGAAGTCGGCGGCGACACAGGCCCTCACCCAGCGCGCCTCGGGCCTGGCGGACTCACTGCAGCGGCGCACGCAGGCGCTCAGCCGTGTGGACGCCCCGGAAGCCGACGCGGATGACGAGCCCGAAAACCGCACACGCGACTTCGACGCCACAGAGGACGACCGGGCAGAGCGCGACGGCGTGACCGACGAGAGCAGGCAGAAGCGGACACGGTCGACAGCGGCCAAAAGGACAGCACGCAAGAAGAGCACCAGCGACGCTGCCCCACCGGGCAGCTCGTCCGAACGCGGCTCCGGCAAGTCGACGACGACCCGCAAACGGACGAGCGCCCCCCGGAAGACCACGGCTTCCCGTACGCGCAAGAGCAGGGGCGACAGCGATGAGTGACTCCACGCTCAGCAAGATCAAGAATGATGTGGTGGGCAACCCGGCGACCGACCGGCTGAAGGAGGAGCTCCGCCTCTACCTCACCGCCCGTGCCGAAGACGCTGTCACGCGGCTCGGGGAACGCCTCGGCGACCGTGTCGCCCGGCTCGCCGAGCCGGGCGCGGCAAAAGGAAAGCTCGCCAAAGGGTTCGCCGAGGGAAGCAAGGCCCTCGGCGGCGGGAAGTCCCCCGCGAGGGCCGTGCTCGCAGCAGGTACGTCCGCGTTGAAGGACACCCTGAAGGAGAAGGCGAAGAGCCTGGTGGCCGCTGGGCGGACCCCCGGTGGAGGCGCGGCGAAAAGCGTGACGATCGTCGAGGACATCGACGTCGGTGTCCCCGTGCGCGAGGCATACGACCAGTGGACGCAGTTCCAGGAGTTCAGCACCTTCGCCAAGGGCGTCGTCAGCGTCGAGACGCCGGACGACACGACCACCAACTGGAAGGTCAAGGTCGCCAAGTCCACGCGCAGCTGGCAGGCGAACGTCACCGAGCAGATCCCCGACGAGCGCATCGCCTGGACCACGCAAGGCGCGAAGGGAACGGTCCGCGGAGTGGTGACCTTCCACCGCCTCACCGACGACCTCACCCGCGTTTTGCTCGTCCTGGAGTACGTCCCCCAGGGCCTGTTCGAGAAGACCGGGAACCTGTGGCGTGCGCAGGGCAGGCGCGCACGGCTCGACCTGAAGCTCTATCGCAAGTTCCTCATGCTGCGGGGGCAGGCCACCGACGGCTGGCGGGGCGAGATCCGGGACGGCGAAGTCGTCATGGATCACGACGAAGCGGTCCGCGACGAGGACAACGCCGAGGGCGAGGCGGAAGACCTCCAGGACGAGAACGAGGGCGCAGAACCTCGGGACCTCGTCAATGACGATGACGATGACGATGACTACGACGAGGAACCCCTCGACGACGAGTTCGAGGAGGACCCGGAGAACGAGGCCGATGACGAGGCCGCTTCGGACGAACCGGATCCCGAGTACGACGAGCCTGAGGACGAGCCGGCCGAATCGGAGGACCACCCCCGAACCGGACGCCGCACCCGGCGACGTACTCCCGTCGGCAGCTGACCCGTAGAGCACACCACAGAACAGGGGCGCCACCGTGTCCGAGTCCTTCCCAGGACGCCTTCCGGCCGTACCGCACACCGCTGGGCCGAGTCACCCCCAGGGCTCTTCCGCGAACCTTGCGGACATCCTGGAACGAGTGCTCGACAAGGGCATCGTGATCGCCGGAGACATCCAGATCAACCTGCTCGACATCGAGCTGCTGACCATCAAGCTCCGCCTGCTGGTCGCCTCGGTCGACAAGGCGAAGGAGATGGGCATCGACTGGTGGGAGCACGACCCCTCCCTCTCCTCACGCGCCCGCCCGCATCCCATCGACGGCGGCGACGGCGACGGGGGCGGGGACGGGGACGGCAGCCGGGAGGAGCTCCTGACCGACGAGAACGAGCGCCTGCGCGCTGAGCTCGCATGCCTACGCGTCGCAGGCGACCCGGACCACAGGCCGGCTGCAGACACCCGCAAGCGGACGGAGGAGGCACAGTGAACACCGACCAGCCGCCCCCCTCGGCCCTGGCCCTCGGTGAGGACGGTTATCGGCCCGCGGAGGCCTGCCCCCCGATGGCCTATGTGTACGGCGTCGGCTGGGACGAGGAAAGGCTCCGCGCTCTTGCCCGTGCAACGCGCGGTGTCGACGGCCACGACGTCGCCGCCGTCACCGTCGGCGGGCTTGTCGCCCTCGTGTCAGCTGTACCCGCCGATGCCTTCGACGAGAGGGCGTTGCAGGACCGCCTGGGAGACCTCGGGAGGCTCGAGGAGCTGGCCCGGGCCCACCACGCCGTGGTGGACGCCGCGTTCGGCGAGGCGGTGTTCCTCCCGCTCCGGCTGGCCACGGTCTACCGAGACGAGGCACGCGTGGCCGAAATGCTCCTTGGTCACCGAGAACGGTTCGCCGAACTGCTTGCATGGCTCGACGGGCACGTCGAGATCGGTGTGAAGGTCCACGCCGATCCGGGCTCCGCCGGCGCGGCGCAGGCCCCCTCGGCGGGAACCCGCGAGGCGACTGCGCCGAGCCCGGGCCGCGCCTACCTGCAACAGCGCAGACAGAAACGGCACAGCACCGAAGACCTCTACCGTGCCGCCGCGGCGGTTGCCGACGAGGTCACGCACGCGGCTCGGACGCTGGCGACAGCGGCTGTGGTACACCGCCCTCAGCAGGGCGAGCTGTCCGGCCGCCGCGGGACCAACATCGCCAACCACGCCTATCTGGTGCCCGCCGACGCCGAAGAGCGCTTCCGCCAGGCCGTGCACGCTGCGACGCGTCCGACAGCCGGGGTACAGGTGGAGGTGACCGGCCCATGGGCCCCCTATTCCTTCGCGGCTCCTGCGACGGATCCAGCCGCCGACAGGCCGCCGCGATGAACACGCCCCTCCTGAACGACGGCTCAGCCCAACCACCCGAACGGCTGTCCGGACCGCCGGTGGCACTCATCGACCTGCTGGACCGTCTGCTGACCGGCGGCGCCGTCCTCACCGGCGACCTTGTCCTCTCCATCGCCGACGTGGACCTGGTCCACATCAACCTGCGCGCGGTCATCCGGTCGATCACCCACGACGAGCCCGGCCCATGGCCGCGAGCCGCAGGCCAGGACGACCCGTCCCTCGCCCGCCCCACAGCGCCCAGGAGGTGACCGAGGTGGAAGACCAACAAGCCACAGCCGGGGGCAGCCCCGTAGCACAGCGGCTTTCCGTCGACCCCGACACAGTAGAACGCGACCTGATCAAACTCGTGCTGACCATCGTCGAACTACTGCGGCAGCTGATGGAACGCACGGCCATCCACCGCGTCGACCAGGGCGATCTCGGCGAGGACGAGGAAGAGCGCATCGGAATGACGCTGATGATCCTGCACGAGCGGATGGAAGAACTCTGCGAGCGGTACGGCCTGACCATGGACGACCTCAACCTGGATTTGGGCCCTTTGGGCTCGCTCCTCCCCCGCGAGACACCCTGTTCGTAAACCGCGCCGCCGAGCTGCCGGGATGAATCGCCCCCCGTTTCATCGACCCAAGACAGGCAAGAAGGAAAGTCATGACTGAATCGAATGGAAGTGCCAAGTCAGCCGGGAATACCACCGCCCGGAAGTCGCCCGCGAAACGTGCCGCCTCGACCGCCAAGAGCGCTCAGTCGAAGGCCACCACGACGGCCACCGACCCCGCGACTTCTGCCCGCGACGCCAAGGACACGGCGACGACGGGCATTCAGTCAGCGGGTGAGACCGCCAAGAGCGCCGGCCGAGCGGTGGCAAGCGGTCTAGAGACGAGCCAGAAGGCGGTGACAGCCAACGCCGCCAAGGCCGCCGCTGCAGCAACCGCCGCGTGGACCATCGTCAAGAACCGCAAGGTGATCGCGGCGAGCGCTGCCGCGGGCATGGTCGGCGTCGCCGGAGCGGCGTTCGCGGTCGGCCGTTCGACGGCCAAGCCCCAGGTCGGCCCGCTGACCAAGCTCATGGGCGGCCGTATCTGAGCGGCCCTCTGACCCGGATACTGCAACGCCGGCCGATCCGCTCCGTCCATCGGAGCGGATCGGCGGCGCGTCTGCGCGGTCGTTTCCACGGGGACCGTCCGTCCACCGTACAAAGAGCCCCCTTAGCAGGGCCCGGCCTTCCAGTAGTACTCCACGATCTCCTCCCGGTACTCCCGGTCGGCACGGTGCTGGTCGGACAGGAACTGCGGCGCGTCTTCGACCTGCCTCCGGCTGAGGTTCAGATGGACCGTGCGCCCGTCACGGTCGATCCGCTTCACCGCGCCCGCCGGAATCAGCAGCCTCCCGAAAATCCATCCGCCCGCGTTCACGACCAGGAACGCATCGCCGGTCTCGTCGGAATGCTCGTCCACCTCACCGACGCGTCCGTCAACGGCCTCGACCCGCCATCCGGTCAGGTCGACGCTGGCCAGTTGTCCGCACGACGGGTCAAAACTCCACGGGTCGTTTGCCATGACCGATGCTCCTCTGCTTCAGCGGGCCAGGAGGTTCTTCAGTGCTCCGGCACCCGCACGGAGCACCGCGTGTCCTTGTCGGCCCTCGGCAGAATTGCGCAACCCGATCCGGACGGCGTGGCCGCCCATCCCCGGGTGCGGGCGGAACGTGACGTCACCCTCACCGACCGGTCGGCGCAGCCCCTCGGCCAGCATCTGCCGGTCGAACGGCCAGGAAGCCAGAACATTCTGGCCGTCGAAAAAGTCCGCCTGGACACGCAGGACATGAGGAGAGCCTCTCGAGATCGGCGGCACGGCGCGCCTATCGTGTGCCCCTTCCCGCCCCCCTCACTCCGGGGCGATGTGTCCGGGTGTCGAGTCGCGTCAGCGTGACCCTGACACTGCGCCGACCCGGGCTCCCGTAGGCGTTGCTCCTGCTGGTCCCGGACCTGGATGCAGCGAGGCGGCGCGGTCGGGAGTCCCCTGGTTTGGATTGTCCTGATCTACCGTGCGTCAACGCTTATGGTGCGGGCCAGCGGACGGTAGTCAGCAAGGTGACAAACCCCCTTGGCGATCGGGGCGCCGGGCATAGGACGACCCCCGGGTCAGTACGCGTCGCCGAGGCTGGGCTTCCGGCACGTTCTTTGGGCGGTGGGCCCCTCTCGACTCCGAGCCCCAGCCGAAGAAGCGTTTGGCGAAGTCGCCCGCGAACGCCGCGCCCCCACGGGCGGCGACCGCGCGGGCAGGACGAGCGCGATCACGACAGCGATCAGGTGAGAGTCTGTCCAAGAGACGAAGGCCACCCGCGGCGAGCCCGCCACCGTACACGAGCTCCCCGGCAAGAAGACCGCGGCCAAGAAGACCGCCGGCGCTGCCTCAGCCAAGAAGACGACCGCTGAGAACGAACAGGATCCGCCGTGCCGCCCGGCCCCCGCAGCCGGCCGCACCGACCACCACCGCAGCCGCGATGAGCAGGCAGCACCAGGGATGCCCGGCCGGCCGGGGCCGTGAGCGGATCACTTCGAGTCGGCGCTGGGAGCAGCCAGCGGATCGCGTGGCGCCCGCTTCTTCCCCGCCTCCATCTCACCGCCCCGCTCCGCGAGCCTGTTGCGGCCCATCGCCTTACGGACGTCCGGGAACCAGTCCTGTTCCTCCTCATCACACAGGCCCTGGTACTCCAGCCGTAGATCGTCATCCCGATGGTGAGGGGCGTCGAGGCGGCAGGTGTCCAGCGTGGAGCATCTCACCCGAGATCGCCCATGCTGTCGCGGGCTTCGGCTCCTTCTCCATCTACCCGAGTTCACCGCGACCGAGGGCGTCCCTTATCTCGCCGAGCTTCGCCGTCGTTGCCGGGGTCAGCTCCTGTGCTTGCTCAGCGAGTTGGAGGGCATCGTCGATCTCGCTGAGCTTCCTGGAGGACAGGACGGCCGCCCGCTCTATCAGGTCGTCCCGGGACACGGTGGTCAGCCACGTGCACGGGGTAAAGCCTGGACGCGGGAACGCGAGCCGCAGCACGCCTTCGAGCGGCAGCCCTTCACCGGCGCCGACCGTCACTTCGATGCCCAGACCGCTCATGTCGAGGCCCGCCGGAGCGACGACCTGCATCACCTGGAACCCGGACGCGTCGTCTCCTGACAGCAGTACGACCAACCTCCGCTCGTCGAACTGGACCCACCAGACTTCGCCACGGTGCACAAGTCCTCCGATACACAGGATCACGTGGTGGCCGCAGGTCACAGCGTAGACCCTGCCTGCTGGCAGGAGGCGTCCGAGGGCCTGATGAGCCGGATAGCGAGACGCTTCACACGGGCCGAATCCCGGTACCGGGCCCGGAAGTTGGTACTCGGCCTGTTGTCGGACTTGCCGCGCAAGAACTGCTGGACCATCGCCGAGTGGGCCGGCGACAGAACCCCGGACGGCATGCAGCACCTGCTCGTGAGAGCGAAGTGGGATGCCGGCCAGGCCCGCGACGAGGTGGGTGACCACGTGGTGGAACATCTGCACGACGACGAGGCGGTGCTGGTGGTCGACGAGACGGGCGACGGGGTGAAGAAGGGCACCGACAGCGTTGGAGTGCAGCGCCAGTACACCGGCACCGCGGGCAGGATCGAGAACGCCCAGGTCGCCGTCCACCTGGTCTACGCCGGCCGCCGCGGGCACACGACGCCGTCCTCGCGGTGGTCTGCTCGCACGAAGTCACCACGGGCGCCGGGAGGTTTCGCGCCGACATGTTGGCCAGGAAGGCGCCCAAGAGGGCCTGGCAGAAGCTGTCCGCGGGGGCCGGAGCCAAGGACCACCGCTTCTACGACTGGGCCGTCTGGACCAAAACGGCCAATGACGCTTCAGGCCACCGGAACCCCGTTCCCCCCGGTCTGAACAGCGACGAAAGTAGGTCTCGCCGGAAGGAGACCGACCGGCACAGCCGAGACGGGCAGCGTCACCGCGGGACGCGAACCGGTCGGAGGCAGTCGTCGGAACACCCCCTCGTCAGCGAAGGACAGTCGTCATGCTTCACGCTCGTATCGCCCAGCCCGCCGCGGTCGCCGTCTTCTCCCTCCTCGGCGCGGTCACCGTCGCGACGGCCGCTGCGCAGAACGCCTCGGCCCACCTCGTCGCCGACGGCAGAACGGTCGCGCAGCCCGGTGCCACCACCAACTCCATGGGCTGGTCGTAACCCCTCCCCCCTGACCGTCTCCTTACGAAGCCGAGGAATCCAGATGACCGCTGCACGCCGACTCGCCCGCGCCGCTGCCCTGGCGGCCGCCGGTACCGCCCTCGCCCTGCTGCCCACCGCGCCCGCCGCCGCCGCTTCCGTCGCCACCTGGGACCGCGTCGCGGCGTGCGAGTCCAGCGGGAACTGGAGCATCGTCAGCTCCAACGGCCTCTACTACGGGGGCTTGCAGATCACGAAGAACAACTGGGACCACTACGGCGGACGCCAGTACGCCAGCTATCCGCACCAGGCCTCCAAGAAGGAGCAGATCCTGATAGCGGAGAAGGTCCTCGCCGACCAGGGGGCCGGTGCCTGGGGCAGCTGCGGCAGCCAGGCCGGACTCGCCAACGACCACGCCGACCCGTATCCGGAGGCTCCCGCGCCGGCGGGCCTCCTCCACCTCACGGCCGCCGACTTCACCGGCGACGGCCGCAAGGACGTCACGGGTGTCGAGGCGGGCACGGGCAAGCTCTGGCTCTACCCGGGCAACGGCGACGGCACCCTCGGTTCCCGGGTCCAGATCGGCTCCAACTGGGGCTCGATGACCCGTCTGGCGGCCGGGGAGTTCAGCGGCGACGGCCGCTCCGACCTGCTCGCGGTCGACGGTACGACCGGCACGTTCTACGCGTACCCCGGCAACGGCACGGGCGGACTCGGCCCCCGTATCCAGATCGGCACCAACTGGAAGGGCATGCAGGACGTCACCGCCATGGACGTGAACCGCGACGGCCGCTCCGACGTGCTCGCGGTCGACAGCGCGACCGGCACGTTCTACGCGTACCCCGGCAGCGGCGGCCTCAACGGCAGCGCGACCCTCGGGTCCCGCACCCAGATCGGCACCAACTGGGGCGGCATGTCCGAACTCACCAGCCCCGGCGACCTGAACGCCGACGGCAAGCAGGACCTCGTCGCCGTCGACGCGACCGGCCGGCTCTGGTCGTACCCCGGCAACGGCACGGGCGGCTTCGGAGCACGCACCCAGATCGGCTCCAACTGGGACGGCATGCGCCAGCTCGTCGGCGCCGACTTCAACGGCGACGGCAAGGGCGACCTCGATGCCGTCCAGGCGCCGCTCACATCGACCGGCGCGCTCTACTTCTACCCCGGCAACGGCGCGGGCGGCTTCGGCAACCGCGTGCAGATCGGCTCCAACTGGTAGCGGAGGCACCGGCCGCCGATCCCCCGCCCCTCCAGGGGCCCACAGCCTACCTTTCCACCCCTTTCTCCCTCTTCTTACCCTTCGTCACTCCAGGAGTTCCGTCGTGTCCGTGTACCGCCTCGCCCTGAAGAAGTCCGCCGTCGCCGCTCTGGTCGCCGCCGCCGTGATCACCGGCGTGAACGCCGCCCCGGGAGCGGGCCAGGACCCGGCCCTGAAAGCCGAGCCGGTGGCCGCGACCGCCGGTTCCTCGGTGAACGGCCCCATCACCCGCGCCGAGATACTGGAGCGCGCCCAGTACTGGGTCGACAACGCGGTCCCGTACTCCCAGACCAAATGGACGGGGGACTCCCTGGGCAAGAGCTACCGGCAGGACTGCTCGGGCTTCGTCTCCCTCGCCTGGCACCTGCGGGACAGCCTGACCACCTGGACGCTGCCCTCCGTGTCCACGAAGCTCGGCAGCCTCGACGACCTCAAGCCCGGCGACGCCCTCAACAACATCAACGCCCACGTGGTGCTCTTCATCGGCTGGGCGGACGCGGGCCACACCACCGCGATCGTCCAGGAGGAGCCCCGCTCCGGCCTGACAGCCCGCCAGACCACCTACACCCGCAGCTACATCACCGGCAACGGCTTCCTGCCCTACCGCTACAACCGCGTCGTGGAGGAGACCCCCACCCCGACCGACACCGGCATGACCAACCTGGCCGGCGGCGACTTCGGCAACGACGGCTACGCGGACATCGTCGCCGTCGAGTCCGCCAGCGGCAAGCTCTTCTACTACCCCGGCACCACCGGCGGAAAGCTCGGCGCCCGCGTCCAGGTCGGCACCAACTGGGGCACGATGAGCGAGCTCACCGCCGGCAAGTTCACCGCCGACTCCCGTACGGACCTCGCCGCGATCGACAGCGCGGGCATCCTGTGGATCTACCCGGGCAACGGCGACGGCACCTTCGGCAACCGCGTGCAGGCCGGCACCAACTGGGACGCCATGCACGACCTGGCCAGCGCCGACGTCAACAAGGACGGCAAGGACGACCTCCTGGCGGTCGAGGCGAACACGGGCGACTACTACACCTACCCCGGCAACGGTACGGGCGGCTTCGGCGCCCGCGTCCAGATCGGCACCAACTGGAACGCCATGGACGAGATCGTCAGCCCCGGCGACATGAACAAGGACGGCAAGGACGACATCGTGGCCCGCGAGGTCGCGACCGGAAACCTGTACGTCTACCCCGGCAACGGCACGGGCGGCCTCGGCGCCCGCGTCCAGATCGGCACCAACTGGAACTCGATGACCAACCTGGTCAGCGGCGACTTCAACAACGACGGCGTCGGCGACGTCGACGCGGTCCAAGCGCAGGTCGGCTCCAGTGGCACCTTCTACACCTACCCGGGCACGGGCGTGATCAACGGCACGGGCACCCTCGGCCCCCGCGTCCAGATCGGCACCAACTGGTAGGACGCGACACCGCCTCCACCGCACGACACCGCCCTCCGCACGCCGTGCCCGTACGCCGCCCCGCAGCAGTCCGCGGGCGGCGTACGGCCTTCCACTCCGCCCGAACAGGAGCCTCGCCATGCCCGTACGTCCACAAGGGAGCCCCCGCCGGGCCCGCGCGGCGTCCGCCGTCCTCGGCGCCCTCGCCTGCGCCGCCGGGCTGGCGGCCGCGCCCCCCGCCGCCGCGGCGATTCCCGCCGTCCCCGACGCCTCGCTCGCCACGCCCAACGGCATCACCGCCCTCGCCACGACCGGCTTCGGCCTCCGGAAGGACACCGGCGCCGACACGGCACGGGCGGACGCCTACGAGGCCGCTCACCCGGAGATCACCCGCACCACGGTGGCCGGCGTCGTCGCCGACCCGGCGAACACCGCCGCCCAGCCGCTCTGCCACGACCCGGGCGTGCCCGGCGCCCAGGGCTTCTGCTGGTCCGCCCAGGACGACTCGACCACCGACTGGTACCCGCAGGGCGTGACCCAGGGCACCGCGGGAGGCCGGAAGACGGTCGTCACCAGCTGGTACGGCCCCGGGGGCACCGAACGCCTCACCTTCGCCGACGTCACCGCCCCGGCCTCGGTGCGCTACCGGCACGTCCAGCTCGTGGGCCTGTCCGCCGACGGCGGCACCTACACGAACCTCAGCGGCGGACACGCCCACGCCGTCGTGTGGGCCGGTGACCTGCTCTACGTCGCGAGCATCGGCAGCGGCTTTGACGTGTTCGACACCCGCCGGGTGTGGCGGACCGCCGCGGGCGCGTACGTACTGCCCCGGATCGCCAGTTACGCCTCCACCGGGGCCGGGACGGGCTGCGGCACCGCCACCGTCCCAGAACGCCCCTGCATCACGGGCGCGTCGCTCGATCTGTCGGGTTCCGAACCAGCCCTCGTCACCGTAGAGATGGACGCCACGCGGGTGGGCGACCGGTTCGACCAGGCCGACTCCCCGATCGTGCGCTGGCCGGTCGACCCGGCCACCGGCCTGCTCAAGACGGACGCCACCGGCGTCGCCCGCGCGTCGGCCGCCTACCGGTCACCGATCGGCGGGGCCCAGGGCATCGCCATGGACGGCGGCCGCTTCGTGATCTCGGCTCCCTGCCCGGAGTACGTACAGAACGGTCCGGAGCACCTGCCGAGCTGCCTCTACCACGGCACACCCGACGAGCCCGTCTGGCTCATGTCGCGGACCGGGATCTACGGCGAGAACATCTCCTTCCTCACCGGTACGAACGAGCTCTGGACGGTCAACGAGCGTCCCGGCGCCCGGATGGTCACCCGCACGTCCTGGCCGACTCCGCCGGCCCTCTCCGGCATGACCCACCTCACGTCCGCGGACTTCGACGGCGACCGCCGGCAGGACGTCGTGGGAGTGGAGGCAGCCACCGGAAAGCTCTGGCTCTACCCCGGCAGAGGTGACGGAACTCTGGGGAGCCGCAGCCAGATCGGGGTGGGCTGGAACGCCATGACGCGGCTCACCGGCGGCGACTACACGGGCGACGGCCGGGCCGACCTGCTCGCGGTCGAGAAGGCGACCGGAACCCTCTACGCGTACCCCGGCACCGGTACGGGCACCCTGGGCGCCCGCGTCGTGGTCGGCCGGGACTGGGGCGGCCGGCGGGACCTCACCTCGCTCGACGTCGACCGGAACGGGAAGACGGACCTGGTCGCCATCGACCCGGACGGCACGCTGCGCGCGTATCCGGGGGCCGGGAACGGGACGCTGGGCGAGGGGCAGCAGATCGGCAGCGGATGGGACGCCATGAACGAGCTGACCGCCTCCGGCGACATGACCGGTGACGGCCGGGCCGACCTGGCTGCGGTCGACCGCGCCGGCACGCTCTGGGTGTACCCCGGCAACGGCACGGGCGGCTTCGACAACCGGATCCAGGCCGGCACGAGCTGGCACACGATGCGCGGCCTCGTCGGCGGCGACCTCGACAACGACGGCACGGGCGACCTCGCGGCCGTACAGGCCCCGGCCACCGCCGGCGGGCCCCTGTACCTGTACCCCGGGGCCGGATCCGGCAGGCTCGGCGCCCGGACGCAGATCGGCTCGAACTGGTAGGCAGATTTTACTGCCTTGCCTCTCAAGTGGCTGTCGTCTTTCCGAACTTGACGACAGTGTTGACCGAGTCCACGACCGCTACCAGCACAGGCCGAAGGAACTTCCGCTCGCTGAGCAGGGCTTTGGGATCCGGCTGGCGGTCCGGCGTTTGATCTCTCCTGAGGTGTCGTCGGACACGCTCGCAGCATCCGCTTTACGAACACCCACAGCGCCTCTATGAACCCGTGCTGCGGCTCCTGCGGGCCGCCAACGCAGATCGCCTCGCCGCGCCGGGAGGCTACGTGGCCGGATACGTGGCGCAGCGCGGGTGGACCCTGCCCGTGCGGCGCCTTCCCGCTTCCGGCGGAGCGGCCGGCTTCGCCTAGATGCAGGCCGGGGTGCGCGCGGCGCAGCCGGTGCAGGACGCGCTCGCGGAGGCCGGCATCAACCGCCTGCTGTGCGTGGCGCAGATGGCGCCGGGCTGGAAGACCCGGCTCCACCTGCTCGACCCCGGCCCCGCCGCGGAAGAGGGCACCGGCCCGTACCCCGGTCCGCTCGTGCTGGTTGAGGGAGCCGTCGCCGAGCGACGAGCTCAAGGTGCTCTACGGGGTGACTCGGGCCCGGTCGCAAGTCCAGGACGACGAGGAGCGTGATCAGCACGAGAGCGCGTCCGAGGCCGTGGCCTCCCAGTACAAGGACGGCGCGGTGCGGACCCCGGGCCGCGTGCTGATGGACACAGCTCAACACACCATCCCCGAACCGAAGGACCAGCGGGCCGACCGCCAACGGCGCGGCAGCAAGGGCGGCCGGCTCACCGGCTTCGACAGCGAGATCTAAAACTGTCCTCGGCAGGCGGTGATCCAGCCGTGGTATTCGAACACGCCGCGATTCCAGTGAGGTCAGTTGAGCCTCAGCAGCCCCATCCACGGCGTGATCGGCCGGACAGTGCCTAACCCGCGCGGTCTTCTCATGTCACTGCCGACCGGCCCCGCCGGCACTTCCCCCAGGTCGCAAGTCAATGGGGTAGTCATAGCGTATGAACCCCTTGAAGCTCGCCACCTTGTCGTACAGTGCGCGGGCGGCGGTGTTGTCCTCCTGAGTGGTCCAGTAGAAGCGGGATGCCCCCCGTTCCCGCGATGCATCGGCCACCTTCTCGATCAGCATCCGCGCCGCCCCTCGGCCGCGTGCCGCCTCGTCGACGAAGAGGTCTTGGAGGTAGCAGCTGTCTTCCATCCAGAACGTCGGGTGGAACAGATAGTGCGCGATGCCGACCAGCTTCCCTTCCGACCAGGCGCCGATGCCGTGGAACTCGGTACCGCCCCGTAGCCGCTGCCACGTCTCCTCGTAGCCCTCGTCCGGCACCGCGGTGCCGTAGAACGCCTTGTAACCGCGCGCCAGCACTTCCCAGGCGGCGCGATCCTCATCACGCAACGAACCAATGTTGATCACGACTGCCCATCCTCACCCGAGAGCCTCAGCTGGTCTGCCCAACTGCCCAACTGCCGAACTGCCGATCTGCCGATCTGCCGAACACTGTCAGAGTCGCCCTGGCGGGCCGTGCCGTTGCCTGTGCGGCTGCAAGGCGCCGCCAAGGCTGAGGACGTCGTACGGACGCGCCGCGACCGGGTGAGCCCCGGGACGGACACCGGCGCGTGCACCCCACCTGGCGTGCACTCCCAGCGATCCCGCGGCGTTGGCACAGTCGAGGTCCACTTCAGCGTCACCCACATAGGTGGTTGCCTCGGCCGGGACCCCGAGCTGCCGCAGTGCCAGCAACAACCCGTCCGGCGCCGGCTTGGGCCTGTCAACCTCGTCGCCTGCGACGACCACGCTAAATCGAGCGTCGATTCCTGCGGCAGCGAGCATACTCAAAGCCACTCGCCGGGTGGCCGCCGTGAATACGCCCAGCCGCAGGCCCGCATCGGCGATTTCGTCGAGCAGGGCCGGTATGCCAGGGAATGGCCGCAGCTCGGCGACGGCCGGATCCAGGTGGGCGTGGAAGCACTCGACCTCGGCGGGGCCGCAGGTGCGGCCGAGGAAGTGTGCAAGAACCAGCTCTGTGTGGCCGACATGCCAGCTGGCGACCACCTCATCCGGGGAGACCGGCGGGCCGCCGAGCGAACGAATCGCGTCGGCGTACGCGCGGGATACCGTGGGGACGCTGTCCAGAAGCGTCCCATCCATGTCGAACACAACTGCACGCATGACTCACGATCCTGCCTACGTCGTCGTGTTCGACGCCAGGGCCACTTCCCAAACACTGGCTACATTCAGCGGGTTCTACATCGCGGCAGGCCGGCACGTCCGGACCTCAATTTCCCCGGGGTCGTAAGTGATGTGGTGGCTGCGCAGGTGAGATGTAAGGACGAATGTCGGCGAGCTGGCAGCGGTCCTGGACTGAGGGGACAGGAGTGTCTGACAGCACGCGGATACGGGTGCCCGCCGATGGGTGCGCCGTCGCGGACGCCTGCTGTCATCTCGCCCGGTGCCCCGGCGAGGCACCAACGCTTCCGGAGGAAGACGCTGGGTGTCGGGCTGACGCCGAACGGGGAAAAGCCGCACGGAACGGTGTGCCCGGCGTCTCTCGGACGGTCGCCGGCGCCACGCTGTCCGTTGATGCGCACGCTTCTCACCGGGGACGGAAGGAAACTGCGGCCCCTACTGGCGGGCGGTACGCGCCTGGCCAACGTCGCACCGTCGGTGACGCGGCAGGGCGAGGACATCGGCCGGTGGCTCGCCACACAGCGCCGCGACTTCCACTCGCTCAACGAGGAACAGCCGCGCTGCCTCGCAGAGCTCGGGGGGAAGCCGGCGCGGGCCGTGCGAGCCCATACGGCGGCCTCGACGACCGGCGCGGCGTCCAGGGATGCGGGCGGGGCGCGGGGGCGTTCCCCAAAGGCGTCCGGGCTCTCGCCCAGTACTTCGAACGGATGGCGGCGGCATTGCCGGACGGGCAACACACGTCGAGCACCTCTCCGACGGGCAACACCGCACCGGGGTGTGGATCGTCAACCAAAAGCAGCGCCGCGACCGGCTCGGCGCCGACCACGGCGGGTGGCGCCGCGATTCGGGGCAGGGCGGGCGGGGTCAGACCCTGACCGCCCGTTCTCGAATGACGAGGGCCACACCCGCCCGCGCCAGGCATTCGGGGCCCGGGAAGCGGATCGCCGCGTCGGATCCCCGAGGAGCGATGGAGGGACGAACTATGCCTGGCTATGGGACTGTTCATGATGAGGCATCACCGACTGCTGGGGAAAGGGCGGAATATGGCGGACGAGGGGGACGGCTGGCTGACGGAGCGCCAGGTGAGCACCTTGTGGCCGGGCGTGGGTATTCGCTCGGTGTATGTGAATGCGCTGGCCCATGGGGTGCGGGTCCGTTCGGAGAGCTGGATGACCACTACGGGCTATGCCGGCAAGATGTGGTACCACGCCGACGACGTGCGCCGAGTGGCCCCGCAGATAGCAGCCCAGCCACCCCTCAAGGGGCCGTCCCCGGTGCCGTGCTGTCTGCTGCTGATCGTTCTGGCAGCGGGACCGGTCGTGTGGCTGGTGATGGCCATACGAAGCGGGCAGTAGAGGTCAAACGTGTGGCTGCGCGGGCGGCTCCGAGCCTCAAGGCGAAGGAGAGGCCGGTCAGATGCCTGCACGCGTGGGTACGGCGTCCGCACGTCCGTAGCCGAGCACCTGGGTGAGGACTTGTCGGAGCGTGATGAGGTCTTCGGGCCGGACCCAGATCTTCCAATGCTTCAGGATCGAGGGAGACGCGGAGGACGTTGGACGTTGCCCGTCAGGACAGCTTCCCGCACACAGCCATATGAAGTCCGATTCCCGGCTGTGACCAGACAGGCCGCCCGTTCTCTGACCGCCGGACGTCATAAGGCGCTCCGGCGAAGGAACTTCACCGACGGCCTCGCGCATCGACTCCGCAGAACAAGCTCTTCCGGAAACACCGCCGCCCTCGGCAGCAAGATCGGTCCGGATGTCAGCCCGCAGAAACCGCTCAAGTGAACTCAGGCGAGTCTGGCCACTTCACAGCCAAGAGAACTTACGGGGCCGAACACCCACGATTCAGTCTCGAGAACCACCGGTACGGGACGGCGTTTCTCGAAGTGGAAGATGTCCGGTCCCGCAACTTGATTGGAGAGACCGCTCTTCAGGGACGCAGCGCGAACGAGGTCCCCGCAGGCCCCTGTTCCTCTGCTCCCCCGTCGTGGTGGGCGGCCCGCTGGACGGTCTGCTGCTCTATCACGGTCTGGCCCTCCAGAACTTCACATCCGTGCCGCCGCAGACAGCCGCGATCGCGGACAGCCGGTTCCGCTCGGCCTCATCCACCGCCAGGCCCCACCGCAGCTTCGTCGCGGTCCACTCCGTGCGCCGTACCTGCACACCGCCTCCGCCGGCGGCGGCAGCCACTGCGCCGGATGCTGAGCCGCTTTCGACCGGTTCGACCGGGCCGACACCGCCTCCAGGCTGGCCCCTGCCCCCGGTCTTCGCTTACGCGTCCCCGCCGCGCCGGGCCGTCCGCAGGCCCTCGTCGCCGCGTTCGCCACTGGCAAGAACCTCGTCGACAAGGCCGCCGCCGCCCGCACGTCCGTGAGCGAGGTGGTCGGCGACTGAGAGCTCGTCTCGTCTGGCCGGGAGACAGCAGCCGGGCTTGCGAACCGACCACCGGGTTTGCAGGCTTCGCTTCATACCAGCAGGAAGGAATGCCCCAACCGTGATCCTCCCGAAGGTCAGAGACCCTCGCTTCGTGACGATCCGCCGCGGTGGGACCCTCACTGATTCGGATCACCATCTCCTCGCCCTATGGGCGGCAGCTTGCGCGGAGCACGTCCTTGATCTTTTCGAGTCGGCTCAGCCTGAGGACCCACGGCCGCGCCAGGCGATCGATCATGTCCGCGCCTGGGTGCGTGGCGAGGTGAAGATGATGCAAGCCCGCGCGGCGGGCGGCCACGCAATGGGCGCGGCCCGAGACCTACGTGGCGCAGCACGGCATGCCGCCTACGCCGCCGGCCAGGCCGGGGTCGTCGCACACGTCGCCGCACACGAGCTCGGTGCGGCTGCCTATGCGATCAAGGCCGCACGCGCCGCCGCGCCAAAAGGCGAGAGTGAGGCCGCAGGGCGACTCGAGTGCCAGTGGCAGCGCGACCAGCTCCCAGAGGCGATTCGTGAGCTCGTACTTGACGACCAGCTCTTGCGGAACGACATCTGCTGGTCGGTGTTTGACTGCTGACCGAGGCTGATCCACTGGCATTGGCTGGGCATAGGGTCTTCGCAAGGCGGCTGGGCCGGGGCCGAGTCGCCATCCACACCGCGAGGCGCTCAAGGGGGTGTCTAGATGGCAGACAGTGAGTGGGAAGCCGGCGAGTTGCCGTGGGCGCGGCGAGGCACGGAGGATCTCCCGTTCTGCGGCGGTCACACTGTCGCACTCAGCTTCGGCGACCGCACCACCGACGACTGTGACGGCGAAGCAGGCGACACCGCCCTGCGGTGCGAGATGGTCAACGATATCCCGTAAACCGGCAATATCGGCCTCCCACCGGCCGACGAGAACACGGGCCCCGTCTCGGCTGAGATCGGGGCCTTGTCTCAATCTCCAGGAACGACGGCCGTCGCAGGCAACTTTCCACTGCGCCCTTCACGCCAAAACCGCCTCTCGCGTCCGAGGCGGTTCTACCAAGCCGGCCCCTGGACACGACTGGCCAGGCCATCAGACAGCGCCTCCGCGGTGGCGCCCGACCGTAGTCCCGATGGTGGGGAAAGTGAGCGAGCAAGTCTGTCCCACCCCGAGTGTCCGGTGAGGAGATTCGTCGAGCCCCATCAAAAAGGGGGCCCGGTAGCGAAGCGACCTGCCCGAAGGGCAGCCCTTATACGCACCCGTGCCCGAGAGTGTCAGACGACTGTCAGCGTGGTGATGAAGCGGGGTAACGGCGACACTCGCCTTGGGCACGGGATGTAGTTGTCTCCGGTTCCGGGCTGTCCCTTCGTGTGTGACGACGCGGTGAACACGAGCGAGTCGTGGAGCCGTCGTTCCCTCAGAAGGCCTCGACCTGAGGCCGTACCGACGGCAGCTCCCACAGTTCCAAGGCTCCGCTGATCAGGTCGGCGAGGAACTGGACCGCGCCTCCGGTGTAGTGCCACCAGCCGCCGTTGCGTGAGGCCACGGTGACGGTCCAGCCGTCAGGACCAGGCCCCGTCGTGTTCCAGAGGAAGTAGTCGCCCTGGTTCGAGGTGGCCCACGGCGGCAGGCCTCCAGGGGCAGGAAAGGCGTGCAGAGGAACCGACATCTCTGCGTCCGCACACCACTCAGCGAGGATCTCAAGATCTTCGGAGTCCTCTGACCAGGCCGTTTCCTGCCCGGGGTTCGGGAAGCCGACGCAAAGGAAGTCCCCGAAAGCCAAGGACGGGTAGCTCTCGGCAAGCAGCTTGAAGTCGGAGGGCAGCTCCGTGGTCAGGCACTCCTCGACCGTTGACCAGTCGATGCCGGCTGGAGCCGTACGTCGAAGGAGGGCGAGGCCAGGGACGGCCTGCTCCAGAAGCGCGACTGCCGAGGCCGGATCAGTCAGTCGCTGACGAGGTACTTGAGTGCCGATGAGAGCGTCCACCGGGACAGCGTGCCAGAGCACAGATCACGAGCCTTCACTGACCTCCTACGTTCGACCAACGACGCCTTGAGCAACCGTGATCTTTTGACGTTCGGGCAAGCTGGCGGTATTTCGTCGTGCTCGGAGCAGGAGCACATCGTGGTTTGCGGAGACTGTTGGGTGCTGATCGTCGACAACGACGTCCTGGTGGTGGAACGGCAGCTGCGGCAAGGTCGGCTGAGCTGCCCGTCATGCGGGGCGGCCCGGGCGCCCGGCGGCTGCTCCTGCACGTCGGGCGCTGCGCGGTTTCCGCTTCGCCGGCGTCGTCTTCGTGGCGGCCGTCTCCTTCGCCGCGGTCTTCTTCGCCGGAGCCTTCCCGGGGCGGGGAGGTTGTGGACCGTGGCGGACTCGCCGCGGGAGACCTTGGCTTTCCCGGACAGAGGGATGGTGAGGCGCATCGTGGAGCTGGTCGGCTCCACGCTGTCTCTCCGCCGGAGGGGCGTCGGGATCCCGACTGCTCTGGCCTCGAATCAGGCCGAGGTCACGTGGGTGCCCACTTGCGGCCGACGGAGGCACCCGGCGCCGGGGCGGCCGGGGCGCCGGGAACGCTCATCGAGTAGGGCTCCACGTGGGCCGTGCGGGCTGTCCGTGATGGGTCCGCGTGCACTAGCGCGGCGGCGGACGAGCCCGACGGGGCTGCAGCACGCTCCGCCCGCGGGGTGGCTGGTGGCCAGAGCCTCCTCGCTTATGCCGCCTTCCTCGGCACGCGAGCCCCCACATGGCCCCGCCCGCGCGCGCGGAGGTGGTCGCCCTGCGCAGGATGGCCCCGTGGGGCTCGTGCCGGACGCCATGTCCGGCCCGTCCGGTCGGAGTCCCTGCACCGGCCCGAACGCGGCCACCCCAGGAGAAAACAGGAGGCGCACCACCATGTTGTTCTTCTACGACCAGACCACAGGAGCCGCCGGAACGGGCGAGCTCGACGCATCGGGCGACTATGTCAACCTGAAGGACTTTCCGGCCGGACAGTTCGGCCACTGGACGCACATCGTGCCCGGCGGCGGAGAGCTGTTCTTCTACAGCAGTGAAACACGAGCCGCAGGAACGGGCAGGCTCGCCGCCGACGGCGACTACGTCAACCTGAAGGACTTTCCGGCCGGACAGTTCGGGGACTGGGATCGCATCGTGGCGGGCGGTGTCCTGGTCTTCTTCTATGACCGGGACACGCGGGCCGCCGCATCGGGCCGGCTCACCGCCGACGGCGACTACGTCAACCTGAAGGACTTCCCGCCTGCACAGTTCGGGGACTGGAGCCACATCGTCTCCGCCGGCGGCGATTTCTCCCCCCGCTACTTCTTCTACAACCAGGGCACGGGGGCCGCCGGATCCGGCGATCTCCAGGACGACGGCGACTACGCCCACCTGAACGACTTCCCGGCCGGACAGTTCGGGAAGTGGACCAACGTCACCTTCGACGAGGGTTCCTCCAAGCTCTTCTTCTACAACCGGGACACGCGGGAGGCCGGATCGGGGAAACTCGACGCGGACGGCGACTACGTGCACCTACAGAGCTTCCCGGCCGGACAGTTCGGGAACTGGACCCACATCGTGCCGGCTCGTCGCAAGATCTTCTTCTACGACCAGGACACGCAGGCCGCGGCATCGGGCGAACTCGATGACGGCGGCGGCTACACGCACCTGAAGCACTTTCCGGCCGGACAGTTCGGCTACTGGAGCAACATCACGGTGACTCAGGAGGGCACTCCCTGACGGGCCGGCCCAGCACACCTGGAGTGCCGACGGTCCGTGAGCACATTCGTCCCATCTGTGTCGATGATCGTGCAGTGATGCGCGGCCTTGCCGGCATGCGTCCCCGCCCATAGCTCGGGCACCCGAGCCTCCTTCGTCGATCGGTTGACTGGACCCTGCAGACGACCACGCCGACGTGTCCTTACGAAGCGATCTCTGTTCCCTCATCCCCATGAGTGGCCGTGTCGTCGCGGGGCACTGGGCGGCCGATCAGTCAGAGCCACACCTTCGGCAGGAGCGCCGTTCAGCCACACCCATGCCCCCGGGCCTCCGAAGCCACTGCGCCGGATCCTGATCCGCCTTCTGCCGGTTCGACCGGGCCGTGACCGCCACCGGCGACGCCGGCTGGCCCTGGTCGTGCGCGTACGCCTCCCGCCGGGCCGGCGTCCACGCCGAGGCCCCAGCTGGCGGGGAGCGCCATTCGAACCGTGCGGTATTCGCGGCTCATGAACGTGGACAAGCCCAGGCGGTAATGTCAGCGGCCGTCGCGACGCCACTCGTAGCGCCACACCGCGTCGCGGTAGTCCTCCCAGTCCGGGTAGCCGGGCTGTGGCGGGCCAAGGCGGCGTGCCGCTTCCACGCACCGCTCGTCGTCGTGGAGGGCGAGCCCGTACACGGCGAGGACCTGGACCTGGCGGTCCGTGTCGTCCAGCAGCGCGGCCATGGCTTCGACAAGGACGGGATCGAGGTCTCTGGCCTGCCCGGCCGCACGACAGGCTGCCCGCCGTACCGCCGCGGCCACGTCCGTCATCAGCACCAGCAGTGCCTCACGAGCATCCTCGGACAGGTCCGTGGAGTCCAGACGCGTGCCGAGGCCGCCGGCCACGGCTCGCCGGACGCCGGCGTCGTGGTGGGCGACGTGCGCCAGGAGGGCCGCTTCGGCACGCGGTCCGGCGTACGAACCAAGTCCGTCTAGCACCGTTGTGAGGACGGCGTTGTCCGTCTCCTGGCCCGACCAGTCGGTGAGGGCGTTCACGGCGAGGAGGCAGAACTCTTCCTCGTGGCTGTCAGCGAAGAGCTCGATCAGCCGCATCAGCTCGGCACCGAACAACCGGCGGGACGGATCCGCATCAGCGCGCAAGGTCTCGGCGGCCGTCCAGGTCTCCTGATCACGTCGGTGAGACAGCAGAATCGCGGCCCGTCCCCACGCTGTGTGGTCCTGGTCGCTGTCCAAGGCGCGTGTGACGAGTTCCTCGCACGAGGCACGGATGCCGAGCTGTTCCTCCAGGTCTGTAAGGATCGCCCCGTGCCCGTCCCGCACGCTGATTCCGCGGAGCGTGAGCTCGCCGACGGTGTAGTACTCATCGTCCTGGACCCGGGTACAGACAAGATCGTCTTGGGAGCCGGTGCGGCGCCGCAGTTCGGCTTCGGTCCCCGCCTCGTACTAGCTGCGCGCGAGATCCCGCATCTCCATCAGCTCGGACGCCGGGTACCTGTCCCGGATGCTGCGGTCCAGAAGGGCCCCGACCAGCGCAGGCGAACCCGAATCAACCGCCTCGCGCAGGGACAGCAGCTCCTCCGGCGCGCACTGGCTGGCATCGGCCCCACCCATGAGCAGCAGATCAGCGATGTGCCCGTGGAACGCCTGGATAGCCACGGCGAACGCGGCGGTCCGCTCGCCGTAGTCCCCGTAGTCCCCGTCCTCCTCCAGAAGCTGCTTCACACGGAGCGTGTCCCCGACCTGAGCAGCGGCGACCAGAGGAGACTCCACCACACCGCTCACGCGCCCATCCACATCCACCACTTCACTCCCCCGCCGTGATCCCGCAGCTCACTCTAGGCATGTCCCAGCACACCGACACAAGCCACAGCCGACACAGCCAAGGGGTTCAGTCACCACAAGCACCAGGCTCCTCTGCCACGGATGCAGCACAACCCTCAGCCACAATCCCGGAACGAAGCGGCCGCCGATCCCGCCTCTCAAGCCGGCGGGGAGCGTCATTCGGAGCACACGAAGTTCCCCTCGCGTGCTGTGCCCGGTCGGCAGCACTCCGAAGCGGGGCCAATCGTGACCTTCAGCTGCCGGTCAATTGATCGGCTCGCACTTCGAACTCGTCGAGTCCGTCGAGTGATTCGATCCCCCATGGGGCAACGGAGATCGTGACCGTGTCCAGAAGGTCCGTGGTGTTGCTGGTGGTCAGGATGTCGCAGAGGATGCCGACCTCGACGGGATAATGGGAGCCAGGGGTCAGGTCGCCGCCGGTAAAGGCGGGCCACTTGTCGATGAAGGCCCACTGTCTCTGGTGGGCATCGATGAAGCGGACCTGCGAGCCGGCGGCTCAGGGGGGCCCTGTGTCCGGCGCACCAGTCGACCGGGGCCATGCCCGCCGCAGTCGTACCGACGGCGCTCGCACCCCTCCCCCGACCGGTGTACGGGACGCCGTGCCGGACCACCCCGCCCCCCGACCCCTCCGCGGCAGAACCCGGCAGGCCGGCCGGTCACGCCGGCGTCACCCTCAGGCCACCCGATCCCGAACCGAACCGCTCGATCACCCGCACCTCCCCCAGCACCGCCAACGGTCCCGGTTCCCGGCGCAGTCAGCCGGCCCACCGGCGGCGCCCGTTCACCACCGCAGCGCGGCTTGCCCGAGCCATCCGCCCCACCTCCACCAGCAGCACCCTGTCCCGGCCCGCGACGACCGGGGCGAGGGTGGCGAGTAGCAAGCGAGGGGGCGGATGACGCTCGAAGGGACAAACCGGCCGTCAGCCAAGTGACGTTTCTGCGGTGAACGGGCTACTCCATTGGCGTGAGGGTATCCGCGCCGGAACCATTCCTCTAGAAACGGTCAGGAAAAGATCTGTTTTGGGTAAAGCGCTGCCGTGTCACCGCAGCTATCCCATTTCCATGTGAGCCGCGTCTCTGGAGGTCTGACCATGAGTTACGGAAACACCCTGCGGGAAGCGATCGCGAAGCCTGGCACCACACCCTTGATCGGCGTGTACGACATGTACTCGGCGTCCGTGGCGGCCCAGCACTACGACGGGATGTTCGTCTCCGGCTTCGGCTTCGCGGCCTCGTACTACGGGCTGCCCGACATCGGGTTCATCGCCTGGCCCGACATGATGGCCTTCGTCCAGCGCCTGCGCGGCGCCTTCCCGGGCCACCACCTCCTCGTCGACATCGACGACGGCTACGTCGACCCCGAGGTGGCCTGCCACGTCGTGGAAGGCCTGGAGCGGATCGGTGCCTCCGGCGTCATCCTCGAGGACCAGAAGCGTCCGCGGCGGTGCGGGCACGCGGAGGGGAAACTGGTGCTGCCGCTGGCGGAGTACCTGGAGAAGCTGGAGATGGTACTGGCGACCCGGCGGGACCTGGTCGTGGTTGCCCGAACCGACGCGACGGAAGAGGAGGACATCCTGCGCCGTGCCGAGGCTCTGGCCGCCACGGACGCCGACGTCGTCCTGGTCGACGGGGTCCGCAGCGTGGAGTGGATCGAGCGGATCCGGACGGTGGTCGGCGGAAAGCCGCTGCTGTTCAACCAGATCGCCGGCGGCAAGTCGCCACGCCTGTCCCTGGGCGAGTTGACCGACCTCGGCGTCGACGTCGCGATCTACAGCACCCCGTGCCTCTTCGCCGCGCACAAGGCCATGGACACCGCCCTGGCCGAGCTCCGGCTCGCTGACGGACGCCTGCCCGCCGCCGAAGACGGTGAAGAGATCGGCGTGGCCGAGTCCACCCGGCTGGTGGCGAAGAACATCACCCGCCACCGCACCCTCCCCGCTGCCAGGGAGAACGCGAGCGTGCACGTGTGACCGGCGCACGAGTGCGAGCCTGCGCCTTCCTCGTCTTGACCAGCCTCGGCGGCAGCGCGGTCCCCGCGGCTGCGAGCGACAGCCTGATCACTGTCATCGACAACTCTCACGCCGACTCCGTCCTGGAAATCGACCGAACTGCCAACGTCCAGAGCGGCAGCGGGACCGCCGGCAGCGACCACGACGGCAGCGCCGTCGACATACTCGCCACACTCGTCCAAGCCCTCCACTCCGAAACCCGAGACTGAGCCACACGTCACCAGCAGGCACGGCCGAGACCACGTCAGCGCGGGGGTTCCCGGCCGCCCTGGGGTATCTGGAGTTCCCGGGACCGGCCAACAGCCGAATCGGCTCCACGACGAGGGACCATCTTTCCCTCACATGTCCGGTACCCCTCAGCCCGCGTGGCCTCCGCCGGCCTCGCCGGTCGTGCGGACCCGCAGGCCACGAACGAGCGGGGGCGAGCGGCCCTGACCGATGACGGCCTCGGCCCTGCAGGGCTGTTGCACCAGCTCCAGCTCCGCGCAGGTCTGCTCACGCCCTTGCCTGATTCGGGGCCGTCTGCCGCCAGGTCCGGGCGGGGTTCGCGGTGGGGGCTTTCGGCTGGCTGAGCATTCGGACGCAAATGCTGTGCGGCGGTCCCGACAGGCAGGCCTTGGCCGCCCGTACCCCTGTCGTAGTGTGGGCGAAGGGGCCCCGGCACTTTCCCTGCCGGGGCCCCTCTGTATCAGTTGTGCCGACCGCTTCAGTCGATGGCGATGAAGCCGAACGGCCGGGCAGAGGGCGCGCCGTAGTAGTCGCCGGTGACGATGACGGCCTGCTCGCTGGTCACTTCCGCCACGTGGATGTTGTCGACGTAGTTCCGACGTGGTTCCAGTCGCCACCGGTGATGGTCGCGGTGACCGTCGGCGTCTCGGGGAACTCCCCGCTGAACATGACGGCGTACGTGCCCGGGGCCATGTGCAGCACCTTGAAACCGCGGCCCGCGGTGCGCTTGCCGTCAGCGCTGACGTTCCCTCGAACTACCTGGTGGGGCATGACAGGTCTTCCCGTCCATGCTGGGGAGACGAACCGCGGCGACTGCCTCACGCCGGCCAAGGCCCGCGCCTCCGGCATCGCCATGCGAACCGCCGGTCCGCAGACCTGAGCCCCCGGAATGACTGCTGGGGGGTCAGTCGGGGAAGGGCTCGTACGCCCTGTTGTCCGGGCTGAGAGCCCAGGGATGGTTGCAGTGTCCCGGCGGCAGGTCGGTGTCGTAGACGGTGCCGGGCGGGCAGTCGAAGTCGGCGCGCTTCATGACGCCGTCCTCCTCGTAGCAGCGGTAGAACTTCTTGACGTCATTTTCGTTGGGGAACCATCCCTCCTCGGTGCAGCCGTTGCTCTGCATGGTGGGCGCGGCGAGCGCTGTCTGCACCAGCGCAGGGGCGACGACCCCGGCGAGTACCAGCGCAGCGCATGGGGCCGCCGCGGTCGTAGTCGGGCGGCCCGGTTCCATGGGCGAGGTGGCAGGATGACACGGTGTTCGATTCTCTGCATCAACCGTGGCTGCGCGGCATCGCCTTCAATCCGGCGGCGCCCTCCGACGTTCTCGTACGCCTATTGGATCGAGTGGCCGGTGAGGCAGGCCTGCTCATGTGCGAGGGTCGTGACCTGCCTGACGCCGTCATCGACACGATCCTGCGCCATCCGGACTACGTCATCCGCCGCGCGCTCGCCCGCAACCGGTACGTCGACCCGGCGCGGCTCGCCCCCTTGGCGACGGACCCGTCAGGGGTCGTCCGCGGGTGGCTCGCCTCCGGCCCCCGTCCCCGTCACTACCCCCGATGGGTCCGACCGCTGCCGGACGACATCCTCGTCACCCTCCTGATGGCCCAGGACGGGGGCGAGGACGGCAAGGTCACCGCGAAGGAGATCATCGGGGAGCTCGATTCGTCCCGGCAGATCCCGCTGTCCTTCTTCCGCTCCATCGCCGGCCACGAGAACCCCGAACTCCGGATAGTGGCCACTTGGAGGTGGCAGTCCCTCACCCCGGCGCAGCGGGCAGGGCTGCTCGACGATCCGGACCCCGCGGTCCGTGAAGCGGCGCAGGACAGGAACTGGGCGCTGGACCCGGAACGGGTGGAGGCCCAGCTGCCGTCCTTCGGTTCGCGCAACGGATGGGTGTTCGCCACGTGTGCTCTGTCCCCCGCGCTCGTCGAGCAGTGTTTCGCGGACGGCACGGTGCTCCCCTTGGCCCGGAACCCGCACGCCCCGGCCTACGCCCTCGCCCGGCTCGCCCGCCACCCCGACACGGAGGTCCGCGCGTCGGTCGCCGCCCGGCCCGACGTGGGACCGGACCTGGTGGCGGAGTTGAGGGAGGACCCGGATGAGTACGTGCGGATGTGCGCGCGCGTCCACCCCTTCCCCCGTACCTGGGCGGAGTACTCGGCGATCGACCAGGTCATCGGGCACGGTCCTGACTGCACCTGCCCGATCGGCGAGCCGTTCACCAAGTCGGATATCGAGCCGGACGTCGGGCCGTCGCCCGACTGGTTCGCCACCTGTGCGGTGTCCGAGGAACCGGTGCTCCGCCGGGTCGCGGCGAGTTGGCCGGGCCTGTCGGCGGAACTCGTCGAGACGCTCGCCCAGGATGACGACGAGGAGGTGAGGATCCGCCTGGCTTGTCACCACCCGCTGGCACCGCCACGGCTTCTCGCCGACGTGTTCGTCACCCGCCCGGCCCACCGTCCGCACCTGCTGGCCCTGCCCGCGTTTCCCCGTACCGGGCATGCCCACCTCATCGGCCACTCGGATCCGCAGGTGAGGGCCCTGGCCGCAGCAGATCCCGCCTTGCCCGAACCCCCGGTGGACGACCCCAACACGTCGGTGCGCCGGGCAGCGGCCGCCAACCCGAGCCTGTCACGGGAAGCCCTGGAGGCCCTCCTCGCCGACCCTTGTACCGCCGAGGGCGCTGCGGCCAATCCGGCCCTGCCCGTACTGCGCATGCAGGCACTCCTCGACCGCTGCCTGAACGGCACCGCCACCCTGCCGGGGGCCGTCCAGCGCGGACAGACGACGCCCACGTAGCGATCGCAGGCATGGCAACCTCCGTGGACCCCATCGACTGACGTCGACACATCAGACAGGCGTTTCCAAATCCCAGCAACATTCCGGACATCAGCAACGAGCGACTGCTCCTGCAACTCGTCTACAAACGTTCTCCCTTCTCACCTGCGCAGCCATCGGAGCCGCGCCCAACAGATCGCCGGCTGGGGAGAAGATCGGTTGGAGCGCCGCAAGACACCGTCTCCAGTACGGTGGAGCATCTGCTTGCCCCATCTGACGAGAAGATCGCGACACGATCCCACATGGGGATCGCCCGTGGCCGGGACACCGGCAGCCGGCACCACCTCTACGAGAACAGCCTGTCGATCGCCGAAGCCTGCGCCCCGTAAGGCCTGACGGCGCGGCGCGGGCGGCGGGCCCGAAGGGGAGCCTGCGGCTCCAGGATCGGGGGAAGGCGCCCCGCGCCCCCGGCAGCTGTAGGGCAGCAAGCGGACTGGGTACTGGCTCATCCCTCCTGCGGGATTGCCGGTGCTCACCAGGCGGGCCTGGAGGGCCCGATGCGAACCGGTCCGACGCCGGGCGAGGTGTGGACCACAGGAGGACCCGTCGGGCCAGGGAGTCCGGCGCTGTTGGTCAACGACTCCTCGAGCTCCAGGAGGGTGCCGTGGTGCAGGTTCCAGGGCTCGTGTTCCACCGGCGTCTGCCAAAGCCGGCCCGCGCACACCGAATACGCGCGCCACCTGGAGGTCAGCCACCGCGCCAGCGGGTTTCCCTCGCTGACCGGCGAGCCTGTCCGCACCCGGATCTGGTACGCGGCCTGCCCGTTCCTGCGCACGCCGCCGTAGAACAGACTCTCCCCATCCGCCCGTACAGTGAGATCTCCCAGGTGATACGGCACGCCGACGCCACGGGCCGCCAGCATCAGCGGGTTGGCGACGTCAAGGCTGAGGAACCACAGGCCTCTGCCGCCATCAGGTCGCCGCACGTACGTGCGCAGGTTCGTCTCAGCGAACTGCGGGCGCGGCAACGGCGCCAAGCCAAAGAGCTTGACCCGGCTCATGACGAACGGCGTGATGCTGATCCAGGCCGAGCCGTCGAAAATGTCGGCGCGCAACCCGGGCGGCAGCAGCGCCTCGACGGACTCGCGGCGGCAGGGCCAGTGCACCATCGCCTGGTAGCGCCAGTGCATCGTGAGGATCGGCAAGCCCACCGCAGGCGGAGCCCACTCGGGTGGCGGCGTCCCAGTATCCGTGGTGTTCATCGACGCCCATCCTCGGCTGCAGGCTCTGTTGCGGTGGTCGGCTCTTGCCCTCGAGGCGAGGAGGACGGTTCTCCTTGGCAGAATGCCAGCAGGTAGCCTGGGAGTGGCGCATTTGCGTGTAATGCATGCTGTGTTCTGTACGGCGGATCATGGAGTCGGAGGGCTCCGCGTCAGGCACAGGACCTGTCAGAGGAGCACTTCTTCATCGAAGAGCTGACCTTCGCTGATGCGGACGCGATCTCGCCATGCTGACCAGCCGCTCGTGGGCCGCGCCGCGACCGGCCGTATCGCTGACGCTTCGTAGGGCGGGCGCGGACCGGCGATGCTCGGGTGCGGCAACGCCCCGGGTGCGCCCCGGGCTTCGTCCGGGCCGACGCCGGGGAGAGGCGTGGGTCGAACTGTGGGGCTCCGCGCACGGTGGCGCCCCGGGACGGCGTTGGGCAGGTGGGGGTGGAATCCGGTTGCCATCGTCACCACGGAGAAGTGGACTCCGGCACCGGGAAGGCCGCAAGGGCGGGGCTGCGCCTGGGCAGCGCGTGACGTGGACGAGGAGGTCGTAGACCGGGTCGCCGGGTTCTGCGGATCAGCCCGCAGCGCCGGTACCCCGTCCTCGCCGATCACATCCGCGGCGCCCTGTACGTGATGGTCCCGCCGGGCACCGGACACCTCGCCGGAAGCGGTGCCGGGAGTCCGCGTTCTATCCCGCCGTGTTTCCCACCGGGCATCAGACAGGTCGCTTGGGTACGGTTTTTTTTCGGATTCCGGAAGTCGGACACCCGGAGTGACTTTGACTTCACCTGTCGTCAGTGACTGTGATGGACTTTACGGGTAGCGCTGGAGTCGGTGAGGGTGTTCGGGCAAGGGCGGCTGTATGGATCAGGCTGTGCAGGGAGAGGGCCGGCGCTGATGGCAGCCCGTTCGCCGGTGGTGACCGCTGCGTTCGAGGCCGGTCAGGACATTGCCGATGCCCGCAGACTGGCTCTGTCGTTTCTGTCGGATGTGCAGGCGGTGCACGGGCTGCCGGTGTCCGAGCGGGTGATGGGCATGGTGGAGTTGGTGGTGAGTGAGCTGGTGACCAATGCCCGCAAATATGCTCCGGGCCCGTACTTGCTGGCGTTGGAGGCGTGCGAGGGCGCTGTCGAGGTGACTGTCTGGGACAGTGAGCCGAGGTTGCCGGCGGTTCAGGCCACTGACCCGCACCGGGTGGGCCAGCACGGTCTGGAGATCGTCATGGCCGTGTGCCGGAGCTTCGAGGTGCACCGCGAACCGGTAGGCAAGCGCATCAAGGCGGCTGTCGCCCTGGCCGACGATTGGGGCACGGGCATGGGCGGCCACCAGGCGGGGTGATCAGAGAGCCGGTGGGGGCTGGGTGGTCTTCGCGGTCTTGGGCCGCCATCACCCTGATGACCCGACGCAGCACCCAACGCGGGAACACCCGGCTCCACCCGCAGTGAGACCGCCCAGGCAAGCGACCCACCCAGGCATCAGTGGCACCCGAGACCCCCCAGACGGGCATTGATCAACTGCTCAGCCTCTTCCGACAGCCGCGCACGCCGTTCCAGGTCCTCGACCCACTCGAGTTCCACACGCAGAGCGAGCTCGGTACGCAGCACAGTCGCTCTGGGAACCGGCACCCGCTGCCCCGGCTTCTCCGTGAACGGCTGCAACTCCGACGCTGCAGCCTGAGCCTCCTCCGACGCGCAGCGACGAAGCGAGAGAAACGCCCGGGCAAGCCAGTCAGCCGGGACCTTCACCATGAAATCGGTCATACCCAGACAACGACCGGCCATGAACCCCGGTGACGCAAACTCCAGTCCCACTTGTCCCATAGAGGAGCCGAGCACGTTCCGGCCACGAGCCAGGAAATGTCATGAACGGCTCAGGGATGGGCACTGGCCGAGAGATAGAGGTCAAAGGGGCAATGATCAACACACCCGACTACTTTGCCGGTCGTGTCCGGGATAGGCGAGACGGAGTCCGGGGCCGTCCTGGCGGTATCCCCCCGCGCGCAGCCGTGACGGCTCTCGTGCGTCCGGACTCGCGCGGTGCGCCGGCCTTGGTTCGTTGTGTCACGCGCCGACGAGCCCACGGAAAGGGGAGTGCGGGATCAGTGAGAGGATTGCGAGGGTGACGGCAAGAACCAGTGACATCGAAAAGGCAGCCGGTGTGCTGCGCGCCGGAGGCCTGGTGGCCTTCCCGACCGAAACCGTCTACGGCCTGGGCGCCAACGCCGAGGATCCCGCCGCGGTCGCGCGGATCTTCCAGGTCAAGGGGCGACCGCCCTCCCACCCTCTGATCGTCCACATCGGCGGTGCGGAGCAGCTGGGCGACTGGGTTGCGGACGTGCCGGCGACGGCGCGCCTGCTGGCCGAACGGTTCTGGCCGGGGCCGCTGACGCTGGTCCTGCGGCGCGGTCGCCGGGTGCCCCTCGAAGCGACCGGTGGCCTGGAGACGGTGGCGGTGCGCGTGCCCGACCACCCCGTCGCCCTCATGCTGCTGTCGGCCTTCGGCGGCGGTGTCACAGCACCGTCCGCCAACCGCTTCGGCTCGGTCAGCCCCACCACGGCGGACCACGTCCGCGCGGAGCTCGGCGATGCCGTCGACTTCGTGCTGGACGGCGGGCCCTGCGAGGTCGGCGTCGAGTCCACCATCGTCGATCTCACGGGCGAGATCCCGAGCGTCCTTCGGCCCGGCGGGGTGACGCGCGAGGACATCGAAGCGGTGCTGGGGTACCCGCTTGCGGTCCCGGCGACGAGCCGTGTGCGGGTTCCGGGCCAGCATCCTTCCCATTACGCGCCGCGGGCGCGGGTCGTCCTCGTCGAGCCCGAGAAGGTCGTCGCCGAAGCGGAGCTCGCGCAGGAGCTGGGGCACCAGGTCGGCGTCTTCCTCCCTGTCTCCTTCGCCGACGCTCCGGTGAAGGCGCACGCCGTGGTGGCGGTCCCCGGTTCGATGGCCGCCTACGCACGGGGGCTGTACGGGTTCCTGCGCGAACTCGACCAGCAGGGATGCGACCTCATCGTCGCGTCCTTGCCGGTGGAGGAGGGGCTGGGACTGGCGATCGCCAACCGGCTCCGCCGCGCCGCCGGACCCCGGCCCCCCGCCACCGACAACGCCCCTCGCCACTGATCACGATTCCCCACCCGTGGCACCCTCACAGTCCGCCGCCAGGGCCAGACCGGCACGGGGTACGGGGTACGGGGGTACGGGGTACGGGGGTACGGGGTACGGGGGTGCGGGGTACGGGGGTACGGGGTACGGGGGTGCGGGGTACGGGGTAGGCAGCATGACCGGCTCGGTGGTGGGCCCTGCGCGGCCTGACGCGGCTGTGCAAGGGCTGGCCGGTCTCCGGTTACGCCGCGGAGCCGGCGGTGACGTCGAGGCCGCGGGTGGTGACCAGGTGGGCGCTGCCGTCGGCCAGCCGGTAGGACAGGCCGACCACGGCGGTCTGTCCGGCCTTCACCTGGTCGGCGAGCACCCGGGAGCGGTCCAGCAGCAGGTCGACGGTGTGCCGTACGTGCTCGGCGATGATGTCGCTGTCCTGGGTGAGGCCGGCGGCGCGGGCGGCCAGCACGCTGGGCGTGACCCGCTCGATGACGTCCCGTACGTACCCGGGCGCTGCCACTCCGTCCTCCACAGCGGCGCGGGTGGCCGCTACCGCGCCGCACGAGTCGTGGCCGAGGACCACCACCAGGGGGCAGTTCAGCACGCTCGCCCCGTACTCGATGCTGCCCAGTACCTCCGGCCCGGTGACGTGGCCCGCGGTGCGGACGACGAACAGGTCGCCGAGCCCCTGGTCGAAGATGATCTCGGCGGCCAGGCGGGAGTCGGAGCAGCCGAAGAGCACCGCGAAGGGGTTCTGGGCCGGTGCGATCTCGGAACGGCGTGCGGCGTCCTGGTTGGGGTGCTCCGGTGTTCCGGAGACGAATCGCTGGTTGCCGGCCAGCAGCATCTCGAAGGCGTGTGCGGGAGTCAGCGTCGAGGTGTCATTCATGGTCGCAGACTACGACCAGGCCCAGATCACCGCGCCATGAGGGGTGAGCCGCGCTGCCCATCGGCAGTCCAAGACGCCGGGCAAGGGAGGTCTCAGCCCGGACTCGCAAAGCGCGGCGGAGCGGCTCACCCCGGTGCGGCTGTACGCGCTGCCCGTTGATCCGCTCCACGGCGGGGGCCTCCTCGCTGATCGGCCCCCGGCCGACCAACGACCACCGCCCCAGCGAGGGTGCGAGCCCCGCCACCCGAACGTACGACACGCTTCCGCCGCACTCCGGCCGACCTTCCGGGCTCCAAGATCATCCCGTCGCCCGTTGACGCGTATTCGGCCCCACCCGATCTGGACGGAGCCGTCCCTGGCCATGGTCTCGGCCAGCGCGTCCAAGGCGGTGGTGCGGTGGTCAGTCGTCGGGTCGAGACGAGTGCGGCACCCGTCCAGCCGGAGCAGCAGCCCGGTAGGGGGAGCAGCGGCTGTCGCCATGTGTCCCGGGGCTGTTGCCGAGCTGTCACACGCGCACCTGTCGACGTACGGGAGGGATCCGGATACTGACCCCGTGTACTCCTACGTGAAATACCTGCCCGCCGCGGCGCTACCCGAGGGCGGAGTGGCCGACTGGACCGTCGCCGACGCCGAGCGCTGGCGCAAGGCTTCGCTGCCCGCCGCGCTCGCACCGGCCGTCGGCGCCTGGGTGCTGACGGCGCTGGTGCTCACGGCCGTTGTGCTCATCGCCGTGAGCGGCCCGGAGGAAACCTTCGTGGGCACCGTGTGGGACGGCTACCCGGAATCGGTCCTGCTGCTCAGCCTGCCGCTCTGGTACTGGCGGATGCCGATGGCGACCCTCGTGGCGGCCCCGCTGCTCGCGCTGTGGTCCGCGCTCAGCCTGGCCGGTGCGCGTGCCGTGCCACCGGACGCCGTGGGCCGGGCCGCGGAGTGGCTGTTGATCGGTCTCTGCGGCCTCGCCTGCGCCGGGAGCGCACTGCGCCTGTGGTCCCGCCGCCGCCAGCGGCACCTTGCGCTGGGCGCCGCGGGGACGGCTCGCCACCCGCTTCCGGACGGGCTGCGCGACGCCCACCGGCGCCGCGGTCTGCGGCGGGTCCTCGCGGGCGGCGCGCTCTGCCTGCTCGGCGCCACGGCGCTCGGCGTGGCCATCGCCCACGATGTCCAGGCGCACGGCACCGGCCGGCCGTACGATGCGGCCGGCCAACAGATCGCCGCCCTGCTGCTGCTCGTTCCGGGCATCCCGGTGCTCGCCGACGGCGTCTCCGCCCGCCGGACCGCCCGCCGGCTGCACCGGGGACCGCAGCCCACCCTGCGGGTCGGCCTCCGGTACATGGAATCCGGCGATCGCTTCTGGATCTACCCGGACGCCCGTACCTGGTCGGCGCAGGGCATGGCCTCCTTCCGGCGGCACCGGCCCAACGAGGGCTGGGACGGCCGCACCCTGGTCGGCGGCGAGCAGTCGTCCCTGCGCCGCAGGCACCGCGACGTCAACCCGCGCCGGGAGCCGTTCGAGGCCATCCTGTACGGGATCCCGTACGACGGCGCCGAGGTCGTCCTCGCCTTCGCCGTCTACGGCAGCTCCCACAACACCATCGAGGAGCGGGCCACGGCCACCCCGCTGAGCTGCCGGCGCCTGCCGCGCCGGACTTCGTGGAGCCCGGCCAAGTCCTCGTATCAGCTGCAACTGAAGGCGGACCGGCTCCGGCGCGAGGCCGCGGAACGCAAACGGGCGGAGGAACGCCGCGACCGCCGGGCCTCCTCGACCTCCTCGACCTCCTCCAGCTCGGGTTCGAGCTGCGGCAGCTCCTCCTCCGGCGGCTGCGGCAGCTCCTGCGGCAGCAGTTGTGGCGGTGGCTGCGGGGGCGGCGACTGATCGGCTGATCGGCTGATCGGCTGATCGGCTGATCGGCCAGACTCGCCGCATGCCGTCGAAGACGCGCAACTACGACCCGGGCAGGACCAAGGCGGCGGTACTCGCCCAAGACCGCCACGTCGGCCAGGCCACGGGGAGTTGACCAGGGCGCAGCTCGCGGCGAACACGGGGCTCGGGAAGTGGACCGAGGAAGCTGGGAGCGATTCGGCAGCGTGAGCAGGCATCCGCCGTAATGCGTTTTTGCGTACTCCGGAACGGAAGGTCGCCGAACCCGGCTCCTTTGAGATGGGGCAACGGCTGGTGGGCTTCTCCGCCTGTGAGTGCCGTGCTCCGCGCACTGAGCGTGCGAGAAAGCGGTGCAGGCGAGGCTGCGCGTAACCGACGGTACCGGTGATGCCGACGATGGCCCTGCCTGAGCGCCACTCATCCGAAGAGCGTTTCGCGATGCCAGCTACGGCGTACGAGAGCAGTCGTTGGAGTGCGGCATAGCTGACGGCTGCGAAGCCGCATCGGTGTTGCCGAACACCGCGCCCATCCCGCAGCTGCTGAGGGCGACGACCAGCATCTGGTCCGCGCCGTCGAGGCCGAGCTGTTGGCGCATGTAGAAGAGGGCGCGTGCGGCCGCCGCTGTCAGCGCAGCCCCGGCGATGACGGCCCGCTGGGGACCCCGGGGTAGTACGAGAGCAGCGAGGAGCGCCCCGCCCTCTGACTCGACGAAACCTGGCCGTCGGGCGGATGATGCTGCCTCCGCCCAACGGTCAGGCAGATCGGGGGTCGGATCGGATGCTGCCGACCGGGGCGGTGACCGGCGACGTGTGACGGCTGCCGGAGGTGCCCGGAGCCGGCAGCCGCCAAGGGGCTGGGAGCGGTCCTGCATGTGTGGCTCCCCGCGGCGGCTATTCCACCGCTTCCCGGATGAGGGTCCGGGCCGATCGGCGCGAAAGGCTTCGGCGGCCGGGGCGCAATCCCGAGAACGGCGGTGCTCTGGTGCAGCACGCCGGCCTGGGTCAGCACCAGCGTCGCCTGCCGGCCTCTCTCGTCCGAACCGAGCCGGGAAGCCGACCACCATGGTGCCCATCGCGCGCCGTCTTGCCCCGACCGCCGCAGCCGTCCCACCCCGCTGGCCAGACACAAGCCCGGGGACAGGATGGCGATGTTCCCTGGGCGGGAGCGGCACGTGCCAGAGCCGGGCCTGTCCAGTCCGTGTGCACGTCGTCGGACTCAGGCGCCGGCGGCCGCCGAGACGGGCGTCAGAAACAGTGGGCTCTGCTGCGGCAGGAGACCCTCGCGGGGGCTCGGTGGCGGAGAGGGGGCCTGGTGGCCCGCCCGCTACTTCCAGGTGAGGGGCTTGCCGTCGCTCAGGTTGTTGTAGGGCTTGCCCCAGTACTGGGCGCCGGCCACCTTCGTCTGCGCGGACGGGGCCAGCGCGATCGCGCAGCCGTTCTGCGTCTGGCCGTTGGTGAAGCCCTTCGGCAGCGAATCGCCCTTGCACTTCTCAAACTTGCCGATGACCGAGACGCCCTGGGCCTCGCTGCCGTCCGGGAGCAGGCCCTTGATGTGGCCCACGGTGGAGAACGACAGGTCCGTGGTGCCGACGTTCTTGACCGTGTAGCGGACGTAGTAGGGGATCATCCCCTTCACCTTGTCGCCGAGGTTGAGCGAGTCCAGGTCGGCGGGGTTGCCCTGCTCGATGGTGGTGATCGTCAGAGCGATGGTGCCGCCCTTGTTGTTTCCGTAGTCGAACGGGACCGTGGCGGTCTCTCCGAGCTTGAAGGCCTGGCCGGACTTCGCCGTGCCCGCCGCCCCGGCGGGGGCCTCGCCGCCGCCGGTCGAGGGGCTGGCCGCCGCGCTCGGACTGGCCGGGGCACCGCCCGGAGCGGAGGAGGTCGGCTGGGCCGGGGACAGCTCCTCGTTGCCGTTCTTGCATCCGGTCAGGGCCATGGTGCCGGCGACCGCGACAGCGACCGCGACCAGGGTGTTCTTGCGCATGCTGATGGTGCTCACTTTTCTGCTCCCCCATGACTGTGCATCAACAATGTGACGCCTGTGCACTCTTGATAAGGGATGAATAAGTGCGCGATCCAGCTCAGAGGCCTTCGGCGACAGTCCTGTGACATGCCCAAGACAGCCGTGGAACAGTCGGTACCCGTTTGCCGTAGTCAGGAGCGCAGGCGCGGGCCCCTCGGGGTGGCGTGGAAACCTGCCGGCTCCGAGGCGGAGCCGAGCGGGGAGGTCAGGGAAGCGGCCGTGTTGGTCCGCTCCACCGTCAGCGACCGGGAGCGTGTCCGCGCGCGGCCCCTCGGCGAGCGCGGCCACGGCGGCGGCCAGGCGGGGGGGCGGCCGCCTCCGGCCAGGCCAGGAGGGTCTTGCCGCCGCGCTCCATGTACAGGGTCAGCTCGCCGTCCACCAAGACCACCAGGGAGCCGCCCTTGCGGCCCGGCTTGTGCGTGACCCCGGCCGGCGGCTCCGTTAGCCATCGGAGGGTGGCCGCAGCTGGCGCAGAATCTCTTCACGCTCGGCTTCGGTCAGCGTGAGGGCTGGGTCATACGGGGCCATTGGGTATGCGGGGACCCCCCTGCCCTCGACCATTCCCGGTTTGCCCTCAGAAACGAGGTCGAGCAGTGCATCAACGCGCTCAACGGATCCAGGCCCGTGGCGACTCGGTACGACAAAAGAGCCTACGTATTCCGCGGACGGTGACTCTGGCCGCGCTTCGCCTGTGGGCTCCGCCCCTGATCCCTCGAATGCCCTTCCACAGCAGCCATGCCGATCGACTCAGTCGTCGGCCGCGACGAGGAGCGTGATCCGTCCAGCTGAGCGGTCGATAAGCACGAACTCGTGGAAGCACTCGTGCACACGCCCCCACTCATGAGTGGCCTCATCCCCGAGCCCGCTCAGGTAGTAGATGTGGTCGGCCGCCGCCAAGCGATCGAACACCTCCTGCTGCAGATCCGCCTCCAGCTTGGCGGGCACGTCCCCGAACTGGTTCACCCACCCCCGCAGGACGTGCGCGCTCTTCTCCCGGCAGACGGCTTCGTAGATGTCGGGGGTGACCAGCCTCAGCCAATACGGGCCGTGTCTGGATCCCTCCGGCAGGACTCCACCGCCCGCGTAGTCGTCTCGGAACTGTTCATGTCCGATGAGCGCCGCGAGCAGTTCGTGAGCTTCGCCGGACTCAGCTGGGATCCGCAGATGCTTGATGTCGACCCACCTGTAGCCGTGAGACCTCGGATCCCGGAAGTTGTAGTTCCTGAAATTGATGAAGGCACTGGCTTCATGGATGAGCTGGTTCTCCATAGCGCCACAGCTTAAGGAGCGCCCAAGGTCACTCTGCGGACCCATTGGACAGGCCCGTGCACAGTTTGCCGGAACCGGGCTACTTGGCGGGGGTCGGGGCGATCCAAGCTGACCACCCGACTGCGAAGATGGAGGGGCGGGATGTGCTGTGATATCGAGGTGGCCGACGGTCGTGATGACGTCCGGCATCGCGCTGGCCTTGAGTTGCGCACCGGCGAACGCTGCGGCGATGGTGGGATCGTTCGGGAATTACGCGGGCCCCAAGGCATGCCTGGACTACCGGTCGGGCTACGGCGCATACGTCACCTCCTGCAACCTCGGCTACCACCAGAAGAAACGGCGCTGCGACAGAGGGCGACTGGCTTGTCCCTGACGGTGCCGCAGCGGGCAGCCGACGATGCGTGCATGCAACGCGTCGGACCTGGCGGCCTTCGGCCACGTCCTCGTCGTTGACAGCGGCCTCGGCGAAATCAGCCCGCCAGGCGCCCTCGCTCACCGAGGAACTCCGCACCCAGCAGGCGGTCCGTGCCGCCGATCAGCACCGCAACGTCTTGCTTGCCGTGCCCCGGCCCGTGCCAGTCGCCGAGGCAGTCCACCATGGCGTCCCAGTCGTGTCCGAAGTAGCCGGGGAACCCCAGCTCACGGGCGAACGCCCGGTACAGGCAGCCCTCCTCGCGCAACTCCTCACCGCCCAGGCACGGGACGATCCCACCCTGAGCCCGCAGCTCGGCCGCGGCCACGGCCACCCAGGGTCGGCGGAGGAGGTAAAGGGGACCCGGGGCGCTCGGCGTTCGGTGAGGGTGGGCGGGAAGGAAGCTGCTCATGCGGCATGCTCGCACCCCGCCCGTCCGGCGCGCGTCCGGGATCACGCGCGCGACCTGAAGGGTCATAGCGAAGTCAGGAAGGGTAGTCCTGGCGTCCTTGCCCACACCGTATTTGACCAGTGACGTTGAGGAAATCAACCGCATCCGGCTGTCCAGCGACCACGCACGCCGATGACAGGAACACACCCCATCAAGAGGTCACCCCAGGAGAAAACCAACCGCTGAGCAGCAAAAGCAGCGACAACCCGAAATGACACCTACCGCTCCGACTCAGCGACAACCGCGGTGTCGCAGTCAGCAGCCCGAACATGACAGCAGCTCAAGAAGTCACCTCAATGGGCGGTTCCACCATGGGACATGCCCAGCGCCACAGTGAGCTGCTTGACGTCGAGTTCGGTGGTGAGGGTGCACAGCCGCGTGAAGCGCACGATCCGCGGGAGGACGCCGACCGGTGCGAGGCTGTCGCGGGTGCAGGCCGCGCCGGCGGGGCTGGTGGTGACTCCGGTGAGCCGGGTGACCAGCATGTGCGGATTGTGGGTGTGCAGGGCACGTCGGCGGGCGACGGGCCAGACCCCGGTCACCCGCGGGCAACCCACGGCGACCACGACGCCACCCACTCACGGCTGCGCAGGAACGGCCAAAACAAATTTGCCGTGACCCTGTCAAAACCATTGAACCGAGCATGTGACATGTGCCATTTTACAGCGCAGCCCGTCCGAGGGCCCCCACTGCTCCCCCGTCCCCAGGAGTGAATCTTGCGCGCCATGGCCGTCGCCACCGCCCTGCTCATAGCCGCCGTCGCAGCCTCTCCCGCCCAGGCCTCCCTGGCCTCAAAGGCCGACCCCAAGCCGGACCACGTCTTCGCAGACCCGGGGCAGCGCCCCGCCCACGGCAATGCCAAAGGCGCTCCCGGCGCAACCGGGACCGCCGGCGGGAAGCTGGAATCGCGCATCCTGCCGATCGTCCACAACTGCAGCCCCACGCTGCGGATCCGCGCCCAGGAAATGACGTCCGATCAACTGGCGGCGACTTGCACGAGCCTGGCCAACCAGGACGCCTATTTCCACGGAGTGGTCAACGACTCGGGGCCGGTCGCGAACGACTACAACACCACCCTGGAGGTCGATGTCTTCAACTCGAGCGCCGACTACAAGGCCTACGCGGGGAAGATCTACGGCATCGACACCAACAACGGCGGGATGTACCTGGAGGGAGACCCCTCCCGGGCGGGCAACCAGCCGCGGTTCATATGTTACGAGCGCACGGATGTGAGCCCCGGCTGGCAGATCTGGAACCTCAACCACGAGTACACGCACTACCTCGACGGCCGCTTCGACCTGTACGGCGACTTCAGCGACAGCCAGACCACCCCCACCGTGTGGTGGGGCGAGGGCATCGCGGAGTACATCTCGTACTCCTACCGCGGCACCACCTACGCCAGCGCGGTGGCCGAAGCCGGCAAGCACACGTACTCCCTGCGCACGCTGTTCGACACCACCTACGCCAACAGCGACGTCAACCGCACCTACAACTGGGGCTATTTGGTCGCCCGTTACATGATCGAGAGGCACCCGGCCGACGTCGCCACCGTGCTCGGCCACTACCGCGCCGGAAACTGGACCGCCGCACGTTCCTTCCTCACCTCGCTGAACTACGAGAGCGACTGGAACGTCTGGCTGACGGCCGTGGCGGCGGGCGCCTGACCCGAACGCCCGTCTAGGAGCATCTGACCGGTCGAGCCGAGAGGGGTCGGCCTGTCCGCAGGGCGCCCGCCGTGCCTCACCCCACAAGCCGGTGGGGACACGGCAGGCTCCTGCTGCCGCACCGGCAACGACCACCGATCCAAGCGCTACAACCGCCGACTGCGCTGGTCGTTCCATTGATCAGAAAGTCCTACTGTCCAGGGGACCGTCAGTCTGCGCTCCGTGACAAGGGTTCTCCAGGCGGGCGAGGCGCTCGGGGTAGGACAAGTGGAGCAGCTCCTGGCCGGCCTGCTTCAAGACGTCGAAGCCGATGAAGTGGGCCGGCCACGGGCGGCCAACGCCGAGGCGTTGCAGCCCCGGGCAGCGGCCCGGGACCGACATCGCACGGCGTCGTTCCCCTCAGGTTCGAACGCGACGCGGACACCGGCTCTGCCACCGCCCCGCGCCGGCTGGCGGTTCCCTCCGCGGGCCGGATCGTGAGGTCCGGATCGACGGCGTCGCGTAGCCGGCGTCCGCGGCCGCAACCTGGGTCGCGTGTTGACCGGCCACAGCCACCCCACCCTCGCCATCCAACATGCCGCCCGGCTACGCCGACGTACTCATGTCATCGATCGCGGATCGCCCGCCGCACACGTGACTGGATGCCGGATCCGAGATGCCGCTTGATGACGGCGTCGACCCCGCCTTCCATCCGGCCCTGGGAGTTGGTCGGGGTGGCCCAGGCGTCGACGTCTTCGTCGAGGATCGGGCCCCTGCGGATCTCGATCCCGCGGGCGGACGTGTCCGCGAACGCCGCCCGCTACGCCTCCACCACACGCTCGTTCACGTCGGTCAGAACCACCCTGAGCGCAGGCTGAACACTGCTCTCGGTCGTCGTCCACTCCTGTCTGGGAAAGGGCCCTGCAACACCTCGAACGTAACCGCCACCCCTCACAGCACTGCTCCGAGAAGGGGACACGATGACTTGCCGTCATGACTCCAGGCACCCCCGCGGGCCGCAGGTCACCCTGCGGCGAGCCCAGCGCACGCCGGCTGCCGGACACCGAGGATCCTGCTGTCCTGCGGCACCAGTCATCCGATGTCAGGTCGGCCATCGCCTTGATCAGCTTGGGTAGCTTTCCAGGGCCGCCGCCGCAGCCGTGCGATGGCGCAGGTGGAACTGGGTTGGCCGGCTCTCGAGCACCGCCTATGCTGCCTCGACTGCGGATCCAGGGGAGCCGTGGCGAGAAGGGAAGCATGAACGTCGTCAGTGGGGGAACCACAGCGCCGGCACTCCGGGAATGCCCGGAGTGCGGTGCTTCGGTACCGGTGGACGAGATCTACGTGGAGTGGTGCGCGGTCTGCGACTGGAACGTGGATCCGGGCGCACCAGACCCCGAACCGGGCCGGATCGCGGCCTTTCGCCGGCGCCTCGCGCACACCTACGGGGAACAACTGGCGGCGGAGTTGGAGCAGGGGGCGGATGCAGGTCCGCCACGCGGCCGGTCTGCCTGGTCGGTCCTGGCCCAGGGCGTGTCCGTGCTGGTGCATTCCCTGACGGCGCTGCTCCTGGTCGGCGGGGTGCTACTGATCGTGCTGGGCTGGGAGACCGGTGTGCAGCCCGTGGCGGGGGCGGTGCTGCTTGGCGTCGCTGCGGTGCTGCGGCCTCGGCCCGGGCGGCTGCCGGAGGACCTACCGGTGCTGCACCGGGCTGATGCCCCGCAGCTCTTCGGCATGATCGACGAGGTGGCGCGGGCCATCGGCACGACCGGGGTGCACGCCGTGGTCGTGGAGCCGTCGGCGAACGCGGCCGTGACCACGTACGGCCTGCGACAGCACCGGGTGCTGTATCTCGGGCTCGGTCTGTGGGAGATCCTGAGCCCGCAGGAGCGGGTGGCGTTGCTGGGCCACGAGCTGGGCCACTTCGCCCACGGTGACACCCGGCGTGCCCGGCTGACGGCCGGGGCGCTGCACTCGCTGTCGGTCTGGTACTACCTGCTGGAGCCGAAGTCGCCGACGGGGTTGCTGGACCGGTTCGTCAACGCGATCGTGTTCCTGCCCCGGTGTGCGGTGCTGGGCCTGCTGCGGCTGCTCGACACCCTGACGCTGCGTGCCTCGCAGCGCTCGGAGTACCTGGCCGACGCGAGCGCAGCCCGGGTCGGGTCCTCAGCGGCGGCCGTCGCCCTGATGGACCGGCTCCTGATCGCGGACTCGGTCGACGCATGGCTGCGGCGGGAGGCCGTTGCAGCCGGGATGCGGGGCGGCCGGGCCGGCCGGGAAGCGCGCGAGGCCGCGGAGCAGAGGCTGTGGGAAGGGGTGGCAGCCCGGTTCGCGGCGGTACCGGAGCACGAGTACGAGCGGCTGCGTCGCGTCGCCGCCCGGCGCGGGCACAGCGTCGACTCCACGCACCCGCCGACCCACCTGCGCCGACGCCTCGCGGCCGCCTCAGGTCCACGCCCCGCACTGGTCTCCTTCACGGGGCAGCGCGAGGCCGGGGTAGCGGCGGAGCTGGCGGCCGCGCGGGCCGTGGTGGCCCGCCAGGTCGTCCGAGACTTCGCCGAGTGACCGCGGCTAGCGTCAACACGGTTCCGGGGTCCGCCGGGTCGTCCCCCGAGGTAGGGTGCAGCGCTTCCGCTTCGCTCAGGCTGCTGGGCAGGCTCGCGGACAAGAAGCTCGGCACGACGCCGCGGGTCCTGGACGTGGGCGTGGACGACTTCGCGTTCAAGCAGCACTGCACATCATGCGTCGCCCACCGGCCAGCTGGACGTGACCCTGGCATCCCTGGCCCGGGTGAGGCTGGTCGGCTCATGTGTGAGCCCGGCCGCTTTGAGTTCGGCCGGGCCCGGTAGTCACACCTTGTATTGAAACGGGGGCGGCGGCTACCAGCTCTGCCACGCCGGGCCGGGGTAACGGGGTGCGCGCCGCTTGCGGGCTTCGAGCCCGAGGAACGTGGCTCCCGAGGCGAGGGTTGCGAGGAACGTCACCAACATGGCCAACGGCAGGAAGACGCTGGCGGGTTCCCCGAGGCACAGCCACAGCGCCGCCGTTCCCGTCGCCAGGGCCACCAGCAACGGAACCCTCACCGCGAGCGACAGCTTGCCGCTCACCGCGACGAAGGCATACCCGACGAGCAGGCCCAGTGCGACGATCACTATCAGGGCCAGGAACAACAGGAACAAGAAGACGAACAAGGCGATGATCATGTCGTACCGACCTCCGGATCTCATGGCCAACTCGTGCCAAGGGCAGACGGATCCACTCCCCCTGGCCTGGCGGGCCCTTCCGGAAGTCATGCTGTCAGATTTTCTGAACACGTTCAACGCGGCTCGTGGACGGTGTTCTTAGGAAGGCGGCGGATCCGGACGGTCTCGCCAACCTTCGGCCAGAAGAACTTCCCGTTCGGACGGGGGGGTGCACCAGCAGCGCAAGGCCGTGCGCGCCCGTGAACTCGAGGAGTGGGACAAGACCCTGCTGGGCTCATCGGAAGCCGGCATGGTGTGGGAGCCCGGCGAAGAGGCTTGGGCGGCCACGCTCGCCGCGCTTCCGGCCCTGTCGGCGGGCCACCGGACACCTCGCTTCCCGGCAGGACGCGGTGTGGGGCGGGACGACGAGATGGTGCCCATAGGGCAGCACATAGCCAACCTTCGCCGCAGAGGCGCCGAGAACGGCCTCGGCACGGACCCGGACCGGGCGGCGGAACGCGCGGCACAGCTCACCGCGATCGACCAGGACCGGGACTGGCCCGTGCCGCTGGACTGGCAGCGCCACGGCCGCGTCCTCGCCGACCTGGCCGACACCGAGGCCGGGGGAATCCCGCCCCGACATCGCACCCGGCGTCCTCTCGGAGGGCGACGACCTCGGCAAACGGCTGGCACGGCAGAAGCAGCCCGGCACCTGGGCACACCTGTCGCCTGAGCAGCAGCAGACGCGGGTGACGCGGCTTGACGCGAGTGGGCGTACAGCCCGCCCAGGCGACCTCTTCCGCCCCCACAGCCGCGCGCGCGGCTGTGGGCCGAGCAAGGCACAGCAGGCTTTCGAACGGAGCCTGGCAGCCGTCACGCAGCGAGTGGCGCGGGAGGGCGCAGACCGGCGCACGGGGCGACGTCACGCAGGGCCGCCGAGCGGCGGGTGCTCGAGTACGCGGGGCTTGTACTCGACCAGCTGGATGCGGCCGTCGAAGGTGCGGTGCTCGATCATCTCGAGGGCAACGTCCGGATAGCCGTCGTAGATGCGTTCTTCGCCCGTGGCCCCCGTGATCACCGGGAACATCACGACCCGGAAGCGGTCGACGAGTCCCGCGCGTAGCAGGGACCGGCACAGGCTGAGGCTGCCGATCGTGCTGAGGAGCCCCGAGCCACTCGACTTCATGGCGCGGACCGCCTCAACGGCGTCGTCGCGGACGAGGGTGGAGTTGGCCCACGTCAGTGGCTCCGCGAGTGAGGAGGAGAACACCACCTTGGACGCTCGCGTGAGCTCGTCGACGGACGCCTCTTCTTCGGGCCTGAACTCGTCTTGGCCTTTCGGGACCTCGCCTGCTGCGAAGCCCGACATCAGGCGGTAGGTGTTCGCTCCCATCAAGTAGGTGGCCTCGGGCTGTTCGCCGAGCCATGCGAGGTACTCCGGGCCCTCAAGGCCCCAGAACCCGGGCCATCCCTGTCCCGATGCGTGACCGTCGAGGGAGGTGATGAAGTCGACGAGAAGCTCCGACACGGCGGTGTCCTTTCCTAAGGTGTCACCAGCTTGGACCGGCCTGGAGCCACAAACTCATCGGCCGCGCTGTGGAGTAACGAGAAAAACCCATGACGCTGCAGCCGATCAGGCCGGCTACCAGCCACTGGAGCGAGCCGAGGCGAACTTGGTCCACGCATCTGCGGCAGGCCAGGCTTCACCCCCACCATCACCCGCCACACCGGCACCCGATCAGGCAACAAATGCAGCGCCTGCTGCACCGCCACCGCTCCTCGCCCACCCCGGGCCACGACGGGATCACCGGGTGCGCGTCGACCACCGGCAGGCCCATCACGCTGCACGACACGATGCAGCGTCCCCAACGAGGGCACATCCCACCGACGAGGAGGAACCGACCGTCGACAACCGACGCGCCGCCACACCCCGAGCCAACGGCCGTCCTCACCCACTCCCACCAGCACCCGGGAATGGGCAAACCCATGACAGCCACCCACCACCCTGCTAGCCACCCCATGGCAGCAGCCTTGTCATCCCATGACAGCCAAGATGACACCTCGCACCAAGGAAAGATCAGGCGGAACCAACTCGATCCCCGCTGACACCCGACCTGTGCCACCAGGACACCCCATTCACAGGAGGAAGAACCCCTTCCTGTGCCGTCTGTCAAGTCACGGGTTGCTGGGACTGGCCACCCCGGCCGGCGGCGGTCACTCTGAGTTCATAGACAGAGGGTCTTAGCCGCAATTCGCCGAAAGGGAGGAGCACACCGTGTCCAACGCCGATCACCAGATCACCATCAGCTTCAAGCGGCGGCTTGCCGCCGTAGCGTCCGCTCTCTTGTGGGCATTGCTCTACGCAATAGCCATATCGCACCTCACGGAATTGGCGGGTGGCGCCCCCTGGGTCCGGATCCTGGTGGCAGCAGTGATCCTGCTTATCGTCTTTCCGCTTTACTACCGCTTCGGGCCACAACGAGCACGAGCCGTCGACGATGAGTCCTGACACCGAGCGAAGCAGGTCTCAGTGACCGCCCCGCCACCGTTGTCCTGACCGGGGCGTTCGCAATGGTCAGCGACGGAAGGACGGTGAGCGCCCTCGGGCATCGGCATCCGCCCTTGCGCCGAGATGCAGGGGAACCAGGGGCCCGGCCCGTCCACGCCGACGTGCTGCGCCCGGGTCGGGACGGCCCCCTGGCCGGAAGCTGGGCCCATCTCAGGTGGCCTGCCCAGCGGCAATGGGCGCGTACTGGTGCCGGATGCTTCCGCGAGGTCAGCGTGGACCGCCCAGCGTAGATCGTCATGCGTGGTGCAACGCCTTGCCTCGCGTTGCTCGGGGAGCGCGGGGCCGCGATCGCGTCCAGCTTGCCCTGCACGGCCTATTCGGCACGGCGCTCGGAGTTCTTCAGCAGGGCGAGAAGGAGCAGGACCTGCCCCTGTCATGAGCTTAACGACGAAGACTTGAGGCGTCGCGGCAAGCCCAAGCGCCGGTGCTGCAAGGAACACCCGACAAGAGCCAGACAAAAGACTCCAAGCCGACCGCTGCTCCTTCCTCCACCCCGGCCTGCGGACACCACCGTGCATGTTCTTACATGGCTTGTGGTCACTGAGGCGAGTTGAAAGCGCGCCGTGCGAGCCGCGCTCGGAGTCACCTGTCCGGTCCGCTGGAGCAGGCCGGACAACAGGACAGGGCCGCCACCCCCGAAGGGCGGAGTGGCGACCCTTGGTCTCCAGCGGATTTGGGGTCGCGGTCCAGTCGGCGCCGACCGGCGCCGCGCCTCCGGCGATGACGGTAGCCGCTGCCCGCCCCCGCTACTGCGACCGTCCTCCGGGCGACATCACGCCGGCTCTTGCTGGGCGGGCTGGGCATGCGCCAAGAGAAACTCGGTCGCCCCCGCGATGGCCTGCGCGGAGGTGTTGTAGACGGCCTCGGACTCCTCGTCCTGATGGTTCGCGGCGGTGGCGGTGTACCACCAGGCGTCGGCATCCGGGTCATGGTGGATGACGGCGGCGCCGCCTGCATAGCGCAGCGGGATGGACTCGCTGGCGGACTTCTTGGCTACCGCGTGGGGCCACTTGAGGCGGGCGGACTGGCGCTTGATGCCACCCCAGGCGGCGCCAAGCTGGGTGTAGCTGGCCCCGCTGCGGCCGGCGACGGTGGCAGCGCTCTCCGCCAGCCGGTCGACAGACCGCTTGGCTTCGTACAGCGCCCGTAGCAGCGCCAGTTGCACGTCGGGCGCGGCCATCAGTGCGGTGTCGAATGGTTTGCCGGCGGTGCGATAGGCCAGCGCACGCGTCGAGATCCGTTCGGCCAGTGCGCGGACCGCGTCGAGCACCTTGTCGTCCATCGTGAACGCGTCGTCATCGGTGGGCTCGCTCCAGGCGGGGTCCACCTGAGTCATGACGGTGGGCCAGAAGTCGTCGTCGTTCTTGTCGGGAGTGGGGATCACCACTGCATCATCCATGTGACAAGTTTACCTGCGGAATGGTCGAGGCGACAGGGAAAACTGTCGGTGCGCAGTGCGGTAGTGATGCGGAGACGCTCGACGCCCAGTCGGTGTACGGTGCCTGACCGGGCCCAAGCGGTGTATGTCTCCTTCGCGCCGACGGCCGCCGCCGTGGTGGCCGCGGCCGTCGGTGTCAGGTCCGGCGCGCCTCATATCCCGCCGTGCAGTGAGGAGATCGGCAGGGAGGACGTCGGGCGGGAACCCGGCGCCGGTACGGGAGCCCTCGTGGTCGACGTACACGACTGCTCTGGCGACGTCGAGTCAGCGGGTGCGCGGCGGACCCAGGCCGGCTTCGTACGCGGAGATGGCCGCCTCCACCCGGTTGCGGGCGCCGAGCTTCGCGAGCACCGCGCTGACGTGCGCCTTCACAGTGCTCTCGACCGATGCAGGCGGCTCGCGATCTCCGCGTTGGACAGCCCCGTCCCGAGTCCGGCCAGCGCCTGGCGCTCCCGTTCCGTGAGCCGCTCCAGCGAGCGGTGAGGATGCGCCGCCCGGTGGGCACGTAGTCCGGCGATGACCCTGGCTGCGACCCGCGGGGACAGGTAGGCGCCGCCGGCTGCCACCGCCCGTACCCCGTTGAGTAGTTTCCTCGGGTCGTCCGCTTGCAGCAGGAAGCCGTCAGCGCCCCCTCCTCCAAGGCGCGAGTGACGTACTCGTCCCTGACCGAAAGGTCGTCAGCGTGATCACACCGGCGTTCCGGCCTTCAGCCGGTACAGGGTGTCCAGGCGTTTGGCGTCGTAGGCGAGGTGGGAGGCCACCAGCACCGCGCAGCCGCGGTTGCGGTCGCGCAGGCTGTCGGCCAGGCAACTGAGCGTCTCCGGGCGCGCATCGCGGTGGTCGGCACCGGGCTGGCCGCCTCCCCGTGCTCGGCGCACCGGCGCCCCGTGCCGGAGTACCCCGCCCGCCGACCCTTCTGCGGCGCGCCGCAAGCCAGCCGGTCACGCCAGCGTCACCCGCACCGCGAAACGGAACGGCCGTGGCGCGGCAGGCAGTTGTGAGGCGGAGGCGCGGCCGGTCAGCCGTACATCGCCACGCGGTACAGAGTCGCAAGTGCGTCGTCGATGGGATGGGGCTGCGGCTTGCCGGAGGTGTCGAGCCTGTTCCACCGCTGCAGGTTCACCGCGACCGCCATCTGCCGTTTGCCGTCGGCACGGATCATCGCCAGTGCACCACCACCCCAGACCGTGCCGCCATGGCCCCAGAAGGTGCCCTGGCCGGGACCCTCCATCGGGTACAGGCCGAGGCCGTAGTCGATCATCTTTCCCTCCTGGGAGATGACCGGGCCGATGCGTTGCATCTGCGCCAGCGACGACGGGCTGATGATCTTTCCCGCCAGAAGCAGGCGGTAGAAGCGGTTGAGGTCCGCGACGGTCGATATCAGGGAGGCCGTCGGCCCCGCATATGACATGTCGTAGACGCTGTAGTCGCGCGGTGGGTCGATCATGCCGAACCATGCCTCGTAGAGCTGTGAGTGCGGTCCTTCGACGTACGGTCCGGCGGGGAATCCGGTGTCCCGGAGCCCGGCGCGCTCGATGACGTTGCGGGTGATGCACTCCTCGGCCGCAGTGCCCGTCACCTCTTCCAGGAGTTGAGCGAGGAGCAGGTAGTTGGTGTTGGAGTACACCCCCGGAGCACCGCCCGGGACGCCGACAGCAGGCGCGGTGACCCCCATCTCGATCAGTTCAGTGGGGTCGAACCGCGTGAACCGGTGGTCGTCCAGGCTCTGGGGACTCGTGTCCGCGGCGACGGGCATCCCCTTGAGGGACGGGTAGGCGTACGGGAGGTACTCGGCGAGGCCGCTCGTGTTGTTGATCAGCATCCGTACCGTGATCGCGTTGCCGCGTTCGCCGGGAACCAGCTTCGGAAGGTACCGGCCGATCGGCGTGTCTAGCCCGATCCGGCCGCTCTCGGCCTGCTGGAGAACGGCTGCGGCGGTGAAGGTCTTGGTGACGCTGCCGACGCGGTGCCGCATGTCGGCCGTGACGGGGCGGCCGGTGGTGACATCGGCGACGCCGGCCGCGCCGCGCCATACCTGGTCGCCGTCTCGCACCTCGGCGAACAGGCCCGGCATCCCGGCGTGGTGGACGTTCTCGATGGCGGCGTCCAGCGCCGCCGGATCCAGTGCTTTCCTCACGGTGCGTCCTTTCGCATCGGCAGGGACGAGCTCCGCATCGGTCGCCCGACCCGAGTGACAGGCACGCGTGGCTCGTCGAGCCCGCTGCTTGCGGGTCGCTCGCCACGCTCATGTCCTCATTATGCACGCGGTGCGTGCAACACCAAGTGCACAGGTAGGCTATGTTCGACGAGAGGGGCGAAATGGCTGGCCGAAGGCGTTGGACGACCGAGGAAATCCTTGATGCGGCCGCGGAGTTGCTGCGCACGAGCGACACGGAGTCGTTCAGCGTGCGCAAGCTCGCCGCGACCCTCGGAACCGATTCCTCCAGCCTCTACCGGCATTTCCGCAGCAAGACCGAACTGCTGCGCGCGCTCGCCGACCGCATCCTTCTGACCTCCATGGACGGTTACCGCGCCGAAGGCGACTGGAAGCAGCGCATCACCGCCCTGGCCCTGCGCATGAGAGAGACGTTCGGCCAGCAGCCCCAGCTCGCCGCGGTCTGGGGACGGTACGCGTCAGGCGGCGCCGGTTCCCGGCTGGTCGTGGAAGAGGTACTCCAGGCCCTGCGCGCGTCGGGGCTGCCCGACGAGGAGATCCCGGCGTGCTACCACCGGCTCGCGGTCCTCATCGCCGCGCTGATCGCCTCTGAGGCCGCAGTCAGCACCATCACGCCGGAAGAGCACGAACAGGGCATGGAGCTGTTCCGCGTCACCGTACTCGGCGCCGACCCCGAACGCTTCCCCGCCCTGGCCCACTTCGCCCGCGACGTCCGCCCCCTGGGGGCGGATCGCCGTGCCGCGTTCGAAGAAATCCTCGCCGCCCAACTCGCCCACATCGAGGCCGCAATCCCCCCGAACCGGCCGGCCGGGTCGTGAAATGACGTCTGCCGACACTCACCCGGCGATCACGAACCCGCCCAGCCGGGCAGTGCCGACGTAAGAGACCTCACGACCTTCCGCAATGGCTCCGCGATGTTGAGGTCGGCGTGCTGCGTCAGCACGACGCCGACCGGATGCGGCTCCCGCCCGAAAGAGGCCAGCCACCTCACGGTCTTCGCTTCTTCGCTCCCGATCGACGGCGAGACCGCCGAAAAGATCTGAACAACCACATGCCCACGCCCACGCCGCCGCATCCCCCTCGCCGACGGCCGCGATCACGCCGAAAGGAACGGCTCCGTCAGATGTGGCGTCGCCAGGTGCATCGTGGTGGCGGCTTCGCGCGTCGCGAGCATGCGCTTCCTGGAGTGCCGGGCCGCCTCGGGGTCGACCTCGTGCGCGTAGGCGAGTTCGGGGTGGAGGAGTTGGAGGGCGTGCACCAGGAGGTCGCCGGTGATGAGCGCCGCCTCGCGCCCGTCCTCGATCAGCACGCTCTGGTGTCCGGGGGTGTGACCGGGCGTGGCGACCGCGCGCCCGGTGCGAAGCCGCGTGTCCCCGTCGAGGAGCCGGAGCCGGCCGGCAGCCGCGAGCGGGTCGGTGAGGGTCTCGCGTAGCTGCGGGTTGAGTGCGTCGAGGGCTTCGAACTCGGCCCGTTGAAGCAGGTATTCCGCGTTCGGGAAGTAAGGGCGGCGGCCGCCGGTCGAAGCGTCGTCGTCCGCCCTGCCGCCCGCTGAGGGGACGGAAGCCTCGGTCACGACCGCCCACCCGACGTGGTCGGTGTGCAGATGGGTGAGCACCACGGTGTCGACTTCGGCCGGGTCGATGCCCGCGGCAGCGAGCGAGTCGGGGAGCACACCGGGCACGGGCGCCCAGGAGGCGGCCGGGCCGTCCGCCGGACCGATCCCGGCGTCCACGACGGTGAGGCCCTTGTCGCTGCGGACCGCGTACGCGCGAAACTGGAGCCGCCAGCGTCCCTCGGCGTCGACCGCGCCCGGGTCGTAGCGGTCGGCCTCGGCCCACTGTGTGGCCGTGGCCTCGGGGAAGGCATCGGCGCGGGGGGAGAAGAACGGGCCTTCGCCATCGGCGAGGGCGATGATCTCGGCCGAGCCGACCCGCAGGCGGGGAACTTCGAGGGACATGACGTCGATCCTGCCATGTTCTCGGCGTTGGGAGAGCGGAATTGATCGTGCCGATCAGCCCCACCAGCAGCAGCAGGGGGCAGGCATCCAGGGACCACCTCCTGGGCCTGCACCCCTTCTCCAGGCATAGCCCAGAGAGCCAGGGCGAGGCATCAGCCATAAACCAGTCGGCTGGAGGTCGACTCCGGCTCCGCCACGGGCAAGGGCCGCCACCCTGGACTTCGCCGACGGGTGATGGCCTCGCACACTGCAGCAGCCGGCAGCCAGCAGCCCGGCTGACGGGGCGAGGGTGTACTCCACGTCCGTCCCACCGCAACCGGCCGCGATATCGAGCAGCCGGCGCCGCTCGGCTTCCTCGACCGCAAGGCCTCAGCGGAGCTTCGTCGCAGTCCACCCCGCGCCGTACCGGCACGAGGCATCAGCGGACGGCGGCAGCCACTCGGGGAGACCGTCGATGCTGTGGCATTCGGCGATAGGCCTTCCCCTGCACTCCTCTTCTTCTCCTGCAAAGCGCGGAACGTCAGGCATGGCACCAGGACCGGCACCGGCCCAGACCTCGCTGTTTTCGATGTCTTCGATCACGCCAATGCCGACGATGACGTCGACAAGGTCCGAGCCGCCCCGCCCTAGCAGAGGGGCAGCCGGGTCGGGGGAGCAATTGTCAAGATCTGTGGATCGAGTCGTGGATCAGTGCTCGGCAGCGGCTCGTTCTAGCTGAGTGGTGATGCCCTGCCGGTCGATCTGGATCCAGTACTCGACGATCAGGCCGTCCACGACGCGATAGACCGCACTGGTCACCGCGGTGATTTGCGTGCCGGTGGGCGGGTACTGGTCGATCGCTCCGATGTGTTGCCCGACCTGGGTCCAGCGGGCGTAGACCCGATCACCGTCAGCAAGGAGTTCGTCCACGCTCAGCGTGAAGGCGCCATAGGCGTCAAGCATCTCCTGAACGTGCTCGGCGTACTGCTGCGGGGTTCGCTCCACGACCACCGGTGCTTCCGAGACGACCTGGTGGGCCCGGACCCGGTCGGCCATGTAGCGGTCGGCCCGGTCGGGGTGCAGTCCCGACCGCACCTGCAGAAGGAACTGGTGGACTACTTCTTTTGCGCTGGTCATCGACACATTCTGGCACCGTGGTCATGCGGCGTCGGCGTCGGGGCGTTCGACGAGGTGGCCGTTCTCGAAGCGGTCACCGGCGCGGACGCGGGCGACGAGGTGGGGTGCGGTGATCGCGCGCCAGCGTTCCTGGGCGGACTCGGCGAGTTTGAAGACATCGCCAGGGCGGCAGCCGCGCTGCCGGCGGGCGCCGCGGGTGACCTTGGTCCGGAGCTTGACCGTGCTGAAGGCCGATTCGATGGGGTGTGTTGTGCGCAAGTGGATCCAGTGCTCAGCCGGGAAGTCGTAGAAGGTGAGGAGTTCGTCCTCGTCGTCGGTGATCTTCTTGGCAGCCTTGGGCCACTTCGCGCCGTAGGTCCTGGCGAAGTCCTTCACGGCCTTGGCGGCGTGCTCGCGGTCCTCGACGTTGTAGATCTCCTGCAGGGCCTTCTACGTGCCGGACTGCGCGGACTTCGATAGCGCATTCATGACAGTGCGGGTCTTGTGGACCCAACGCTGGTGGCGGGCGGCGGGGAAGACCTCGGCAAGCGCGTTCCACAGGCCCATCGCACCGTCCCCGGCCACCAGCGCGGGATCGCGCATGCCGCGCCGTCGGCAGTCGCGCAGCAGGTCGGCCCAGGACTCGGTGGACTCGCGCAGGCAGGTCGCGGGCCTGGAAGGAAGTGAGGTCGGCCTGCCGCTGCCTGGTCAGCAGGTTGACGACCGGCCCGGAAAGCCCAGCGGCCGAGCCGAGGAACTGCTCGAGCGCGGGCACGAAGTCCCTGCCGGAGAGGCCGTGCAGGTAGAGCAGCGGGAGGATCTCGGAGAGCTTCGGGGGACTTGCGGCACCATGGCGCAAGGATCTCGGAGGAGGACCGCTGACGCTCGCCGGTCTCGGTGTCGACGCGGATGGTGGTGACCGTTGCGGACCACCAGGCGGCGGCCCCGCTCGTCCTTCTGGCCGGTGAGCTCGGTTATGTACTGGTCCGCGGGCCTACTCGGTGACCATCAATCGATCACTCGGGAAGGTACGCCCTTCGCGCCCCACCCGAGTCCGATCCACAGAACTTGAGCCTTGCTCGGGTCGGGGCCCGTCCGGCCACTCAGCAGGCGGCTGCCGCCGGGCCCGCCCCGCGGACCAGGACGACGTCCTGGACTCCTGAAACCCCCAGGACGCGGCGAACCGGACTCCGGTCCACGGATGCCCCGGGGCAGCGGCGGCCAAGTGCTCGGCGACCTGCCCGGAGAGATCCGGGCGCAGGGGTACCTTGCGGCCGACCGCACTCAACTCGCCCTCCTGGTCGTGGCGGCCGAGGACCTCCTGCCCGCTGCTCACGGGTGGTTCCGATCACGGTCACAGGCCAGGGGCCTGGGGGAGGCGAGGCGAGCGCGGCGCCCCGTATGCGGGCTTCGGTCTTGGCGAAGGCGAGATCCTCGTCCGCCGTCCGGCCGCGCCGCGGGGCGTCCCACAGACCGGCTCGGTGAAGGAAGCACGGGCGTGGCTGTCCGACTGGCGCGGTGACGGGAAGGTCCGGCGGCACGGAGCCCGCCACGCCGAGGGATCACGGAGGATCGATTCGCCGGTCGGAGCCCCCCTAGGGTCGTGCCCGCAATGCCCGACCCGCCTTACGGAAAGGGATTCCCTCCCTGATGAAGCTCCGCACCACCGCCGCCGCTGCCCTGGCGGCCTTCGCCCTGGTCCTCTCGCTGCCCGGTTCGGCCCTGTCCGCCGAAGGCTACTTCCACTACAAGTACGTCGACGGATACGGGCAGGAGCAGCACGTCACCCTGCACGACCCGCACAGCGGCAAGTGCGTCAACCTCCACGCGGTCAGCGACGACGACGAGCAGCCCGGCTACGGCCCGCACAACGACACGGACTCCGCCGTGGTCGTCTACGCCGACGCCAACTGCGAGGGCCCGGAGTGGAAGCTGCGCGCGCACGGCAGCCCGGCGCGCGACGACCTCCTGGTCCGGTCCGTACGCTTCGAGGTCAACCCCGGCTAGGGGCAGCAGTGTTCGAAGCAGGTGAGCGCCGGGGGCGGCCAACCGCCCCCGGCCCTCACGCCGGTTCCAGCCCGAACGGGGCTCACCCGTACCGGCGCGGGGTCCACGTCACCCGAGACCCTGTTCGGCCGTCCCGACCGCTGCTCACGAGTGGCCGATCGGGGTTACCGGCCTCGGCCGTTTCTTGCGGATCATCGACTGACCCTGGCGGGCCGGTCGGCCGTCGCTGCTGTGGGAATTACGCGGCCGTTCGACCAGGTGACACCTCGCGATCCTGCTCATCCACACAAGATCATCGCGGTCCTCGTCGGCCACGGCGACGCGGGCGCGATGTCCCAGTCCTGCCTGCGCCGCAGTCGCAGCCGCAGGTCAGGGTCTCAGGCGGCGAACGGGTTGGTGTGGCCGGGCAACTGCTGCCCCGGGCGCAGGAACCGCTGGGCGCCCTGTTCGTCGCGCACCGAGACGAACCCGGCGTCCGTCAGCCGCTGTGCGATCTTCCCGCGGCGGATCGTGCCCACCTTGAACGCCACGGTGAAGAGCAGCGCGACCGCCCCGCCGGAGGCGACTGCTTCGACCGGCGACCTGTCGATGAGCAAGAGGACGGTCAGGACCACGCAGGCAAGGTAGCCCTTCACCTTCTGGCTCCGGTCGGCTACGTACAGGGCCATGACGTCGAAGGCGATGAGGTCCTTCAGCACGGCCACGGCACCGGCCGCTTCGGGGAGCGGCTTCAGCGAGCCCTGCTCCAGCCCCGGCACTGTCCCGCCGTTGCCCGCCTGCGGATGGGCGCTGATGGTGGCCGCCTCGCGGACGCGGGCGTCGGGCTGCGGGTCCCGGTACATCCGGACCTGGACGAGCGAGTTCTTGAACCCGGTCTTGTACGCCATGCCGTACGTGTAGCCGTACTGCTCCGCCACGTGCGCCAGGGCGGCCGCCTTCGGCGTGGAGCCCTGGGGAGCGATCTCGACGATGTCCTGCTGATGGGCGATCTGCTGGAGCATTCCCGCTATATGACGTTCTACGGACACCCTGTTCCCCGCCCCTTGAGACTCCGCGCGTGGAGCCGACCGGCGCACAGCCTAGGGGGTGCGCCGCCGTGTGCGTCGTGCGGGCCCGCCGAGCGCCTGCGAATTCCGCCACGCTCCCGGGACTTCTCACGTCGAGCCCCCGGACGGGTCCGCCCACCGCACGGGGGTGCTGCCGGCCAACCGGAAACAGTGCCGCGCCGCTCGACCGGGCGCAGCGCGACGCGCTCGCCGAGCCGGGCGTGCAACAACCCGCCGGGCCAACGCTACCGAGCACCAACCCACCTGCGTGAGGCCATCGCCGACACCGACCCGCACTGATGACCTAGCCCAGCCAGACAATGCCCAGGACGGAGAGGCGCCGGGTGAGGCGGTTGACGGCGTAGACGGCGGACAGCTGTCCGACGGACGCGGCCCGGACGTCCTCGCCCTCCGGGTCGCCGATGTTCCACTGGGGCCAGCCCCACGGGGAGCGCACCGCGATGTCGAGAACGTCACGGACCATTTCCCGGGCGGTCTCGGGCAGCTCGGTGATCGTCTTCGCGGCCTGCGGGGACAGGCGCACCGCCCACGGCTGTTCGGTCACGGGCGGCGGCCGAGGACGTCGTCGAGGTCCACGAAGTCGGAGTCGTCCTGGCCGGAGTCCATGAAGGCGTCGACGTCGGGGGCCGCGGCCACGCGCAGCTGCCAGGTGCGCACCACCTCGTGCAGAGGAGTCAGGCTGAAGGCGTGGCGGGCGTCGTCCAGAGCCTTGGCCCAGTCCCGCTCGAACGCCGGCACCCACGTCTTCGCACGCCGGTCGGCGCGCAGCTGGGCGAGGAGTTCGGCCGGCGCGCCCGGGGAGGGCGCGTACGGGGTGGTGGGGGTGTGATCGGGTTGGGCGCTCATCGGCTCCTCCTCGCGGGTGCTACCGGCAACCGTAGAACGACGCGGACCCGGCCGTGGCGGTTCCGACGGATGTGACAGCGGCAGCCGTCCGGTACAGCGGCCCGGCAGTCAGGTTGCCGGCGGCGCCACCCTCCCCCAGACGCCTGTGACGGGCCGCGGCGCCACGGCCCCGGGGTCTCAGGGGAGGAACGTCACGGCGGGGAAGGCCGGGGACGGTCCGTCGAGCAGGTGTCCCCGGCGGTGGCGCAGGTGTGCGTCGAAGAACGCGAGCGGGTACGCCTGCTGGATCTTCACCGCCTGGCCGGGATCCAGGGTGCCGATCACCTCCTGGAGCTGCTGGCTGCTCCATCCGAACAGCTTCGCCACCTGGGGGAACAGCGCCTCGTTGTCGCCGTACGAGATATGGACGGCGCCCTGGGCCTGGATGTCCAGGCGCCAGCCCCGCAGATGCGACCAGAACGCGGCGGCCGCGGGATTCGTGGCCCGGGCGAACTCGGCGGACATCATCATGAACGGCCGGTCCAGGTCACCGGCGAGCGGCGGGTTCATCTGCATCGGACCGTCGAGGCTCAGACCGGCCCGGATGCGGTCGTCCGCGAGCGTGGCGCAGGCGGTGGCTGTCCCGCCCTTCGACCAGCCGAACGCGCCGATGCGCCGCGGGTCGAGGGAGCCGAGCAGCCCGGCCGGCAGCTCTCGCTGGTCGACGTCCGGATTGCACCCGGCGGCGAGCTGCTCGACGCAGTCGAGGACGAAGCGCAGGTCGGCGGCGAAGTCTGCGGGCAGCGTCGGTGCTTTCCGGTCGTAGAGCGGGACGGCGACCCGGCCGTCGGGGAACTCCGTGTAGGTATCGTACTGGTGAGCCACCGTCACCACCGCGTACCCGTGGCTGGCGAGCTCCTGGACCATGACGGTGTGGTCGCCCTGGTGGCTGTGCGCGCCGTGCGCGAACACGACGACGGGCAACCGTCGGCCCGACCGCCGCACCGGAGCGCCTATGTGGCCGGCAGTGAGCGGCGCCAGGGTGACCAGGCCGCTGAACCCGGCGTCGGTGAGGAACGCCCGAAGGGCGCCGGCCGGCATCCAGGGCGCCACCGGGTAGTGCTCGACGTCCCGGGCGGGGTACCAGACGCTGGCCATCAGCTCCCGGAAGCGTCCGGGGCCCGCGATGCCGTCCGGGCGTGACCGGTCGACGAGGTGCAGTGGAACCGTGCCTACGGGGTGCGGCCCGGTGGGCGCGGGCAGCGTGAGCCGCTCCGGGGCGGGGGCGGGCCTGTCCTGGTCCGCCCACGCGGGGCTTGCGATGGCGGCGAGCGGCACGGCGGCCCCGGCGGCCAGCGCGGCTCCCAGCATGCGGCGGCGTGTCAGGCTCCTGTGGGCGGCGGTGAACGGCGAGACGGTCATGGGACCCTCCGTGTGACGAATCGTCAATTGTGCATCCACGGCCGGTCCGTGGGCACAACGGAACGCTGTCACGTGTCCCTCCCGCACGGCATCGGCCCACGGGTTTACATCCCGGGGCTGATGCGGTCGACGATGCCGTCCTCTGCGTGTCAGGCCAGCAGCCATCTCTCCGCACCACAGCAGATGTAGCAGCGCCGACTGGGCAGAAGCGGCCCGGCGCGGGCCAGCCGACGGCGGAGGAGTCCTCTGCCGGATCGACTGAGACGGGTACAGGCGGGATTCATCGGGCGGCAGGGCGAGGTCGGCGACGCGTTCCGCGACGCCCTTAGACAGTCTCCGGAGGAGGCGGCTCAGTTTCCGTTCCACCGTGCGGGGCCCGGCCGGGGTGGGCAAATCGACCCGGGGCGGTCACCGCGTAGGTGTTCGAGTCCGTCGCGGACGTGGTCGAAACGATAGAGGTCAGCAGCGCGCAGTTCGCTCAGCAGGGCTCGGCGCTGAAAGCCTTCGACCGGGCTGCTGGCCACCTATCGTCAGCGCCGACACGAGGCCGGTACGGGGCGGCGCAAGCAACAACTCTGCTGTACACCCTCCGCTCGTGGTACGCCGAAATGTCGAAGGGAGCGGACCCGGGGTGGACGGCCTTCACACGACACTTCGGATCGGCGCCAGGGACCTACCGCAAGCGGCTCAAGACGGCAGGCTTCTGAGACCTGCCGGGGCCGAGACGACCGGCGGGGTCCGGGCCTCGGAGGCCTCTCGAGGGGGTGTACTAGCCGCTGAGCACGAGGCGTTGCAACGTTCGGAAAGGAGCCGAAGGAGGACTGCCGTGGGAGCAGGACGTTACCGCTGGCACCGCCCGAACGTCACCACGTAGGTCGCGGCGCCGCTCGCGCCGGCTCCGGCCCGGTCCGCGGCGCCGGCGAGCGCCGCGCTGCCGATGTCGCGCAGCGTCCCGTTGAGGATGTTCGCGCGGTGGCCCGGACTGTTCATCCACCATCTGACGGCGGCGCTCGGCGTGCCCGAGGTGCCCCAGCCGGTGTACGTGATCTCAGCGACCTGCCACGACCGGGGGTTCGGGCAGTAGCCAGCCCCCATGATGCGGCTCTGCGGTGTCGAGCCCGTCTGTGGGTTGGTGTGCGAATCCTTGCCCGGCCCCCACCACTTCAGCTGCACGGCCGCAGCGGCGTGCTGCTGGGCCGCGGTGTTCAGGGCGGAGTTGACGGTTAGCGCCGGCAGCCCGCGCTGCGTACGCTCCGCGTTGATCAAGCCCACGACATCCCCGGGCTGGGCAGCTGCGTCCGGGGACGCGGCAGCGGGTACCAGCGTCGCCGCCAGGATGGCGGCAACGGCCGGACCGATGAGTCTCCGGGTCCGTGAAGCAGTGCATTGCACGAGGTACACCTCCCGCAACCACGATCAGTGGTTTCGAGTGCTTGGGTGAGGCGACCAGTCGCTTTCGCTTCGACGTCCTTTCCAGGCTGCCATCCGGACCACCCGATCGCCATCGGAGGCCGGTCCGGCCGCCGCCGGAGGAGGAACGGCCCTCTGGGAAGACGAATGTGCCAGGGCCCGGCACGCGACCGCGCAGGACAGTCGGCAAGAAACTCGTACACGCCGGGCGGCGGGCCTCCGCCCTTGCCGCGATCGACCAGGACTGGAACCCTGGCGCGCTCGGGTGGACGGCGGACCGGCGGCAGCAGCGTGTGGCGAACTACGGCGCCCAGGCGCCCGCCACCAGCGTGCCGAAGGCCGTGCGCTGGTGGGTGACCGAGCGGCCTGTGCGGGTCGTCGTCGCCATGCCTGCCGATCTGAGCGCCGCCGCGTAGGTGGAGTCGGCTGGCCGGGGCCAGGCCGGTCAGCGTGGCGGCCACGCCGTGCTCGGCGACTCTCAGGGCACGCGGGTGAACTCCTCACGGTGCAGATCCTGTACGACGGACCAGACAGGGGCGAGGACCGTCTCGTACGCGGCCTGCTGGGCGCGGTGCACGGTGCGTCAGGCCGTCGCGTCTCCCGCGTGCAGGCCGTGGATCCCGGAAAAGGGGCGGGCACCGGGTGACGCGGGCGGCGTTTCCGAAGGAGAGACTGGCCATGCCCGAGCGCTCGTCAGAACAAGTACCGTCAAACTCACGCAACCGTCGTCCGTAACGTCGGCGGCGAGGCACCGAGTACCTGCACCAACGGCGCGAGTCGACCGTACTCGTTCTTATGTGGTGAACGGGGTCGGAGGTCGCTGGACTTCCAGGACGACTGCTGTGCCTGCCACGGATCGATCCTCGTGCATGGTGATCACCTGGCCGGGCTGAAGGTGCTGCCACTGCGAAGCGTCGAGGGGTGCGAGTCGTACCGAAGCTCGTCCACCCGGCTCCAGGAAGGGTGTGGCCTCCACCCAGAGCCGGGCAATGTTGAGAGTTGGTTCGCCGGTCGAGGTCCGGTTACCGATGTTCCACATCGGTCGTAGGACGCCGGCACCGGAGATCGGCGTCTGTCGTCGCGCTTCGGTGGCCGGGCGGAGGGTGAGGTCAGCACGGAAAGTACCGTGACGGGTCTCGTGGCCGCGCCAGTGGCACCAGGCCGCGCTTTTCTCCATCCGCATCTGTTCGGCCGCGGTGGCCAGGGCTTCCCAGAAGCTGACCGGAAGTGTGTGGACGTCGCCCAGTTCTTCCAGCAGATCGAGGGCCACTTCCCACTCGTCGTGAATGAGGCAGTCCCAGACGTCGCTCACCGTGATGTCGTTCTCAGTGGCGATCTTTTCGGGAACCAGCAGGGAAGCGGCTTCCAGCAGTTCGGGTACGTCCATGCGTTGATTCTGGACCACGGTCTCCTGGAGGCGGCAGGAGGCACCACCCCGTAGCGGTAGCTGCCGAGCGGGCTGGTCGTGCTGCCCTTGGTGTCCGATGACATCCATCGAGAGATCACAACACAGGTGACCCGGCCTGTATGCGGTGTGCCGGGACAAGGACTCGGGTGCCCCGGTCGCGCCGGGCGTGGGCATCCTGGTTGTCCCAATCGACCAGTACGCGTTCGAACGCGCGAGGTGTACGCAGGCGCTCTGCGACGGAAGACAGCATCCTCCCTCTCGACATGGTCCGCACCGTGCAGGGCGACACCGGGGTATGCGCTCGCCCGGTGCGGGCTCTCGTCGACGCGGATTGCGCTCTGTCACAGCGTCTCGGCACTGATGGCGATGTCGACGGCGCGAGGAGATCCCCGTGGGGCGCGTCCGACACCCGGACCTGCCGCCGGCCCGGCCTGCCGAGCAGGGAAGTGGTGAACCGGCTCTCACCGACGGCGTCTGGGCCTATGGGCCGGTGACGGTCGCCGTACCGTTGTCGTGGAGTATGACTTTGCCTCCCCGGATTTTTCTGCTCCGGCGGCAGACGCTCGCGTTCAACGGGGTTGACTGCGATCCGGGGCGCCGCCTGGTGACGTATCGGCGCGAGGAACTCCGCCGTGCAACCAGCGAGCGGGACGTTCGGTGAGTTCCTTTACCGGACAAGCACGGTCGACGCCGAGGACGCGATCTGACCGGCGATGTCTTCTTTGATGGGGAGGGCACCGGACCGGACTCCTGGTCCTGGGCCGTGAAGGCTCTGTGGAACGGCGCGGTGACGCTCCGGTTGTGCGGCCCCGGCCCCGCGAGGTCAGGGCGTCTCGGGGGCCCGTGTGCTCGTTCGGCGGCGCGCAATCAGGTCGAGCCATCGCTGCCGTACGGCGTCGACGCCCCCGATCCAGTCGGCGCGGGCGAGGCCGTCGTCCGGTGCAGCTTCCCCCAGCCAGAGGTCGATGATCTCGCACAGGTAGGCGAACTCCGTCCCGGTGACGCGTTCCCGCACGTTGCTCCGGGCCAGCAGGAGTCCGGACTCGTCGCCGACGACCGCGTAGTGGAAGGCCCGCGCGAATTCCGCGTGGGCCGCCGAGGAGTTGACGCCGTACTGCTCGCAGTCGGCCACGACCGCCTCGGTACGTTCCCGCACAGCGGAGGCGTCACCTGCTGCCGCCAGAATTCCGGCGCAGGCCGAGAACCTCCGCGCCCAGCTCACATTGGTCGTCTCCAGGACACCGCGTGCCACCGTGAAGCTCTCGGGGATCACCGTGCCTGCCCCGAAGGCGTGCACGAAGTGGAGCGAGGAGGCCGAGATGGCGATCTCCCCGGGAACCTTCTGCTCGAGCGCCCACCGCAACGAAGCGTCGAAGTCCCGGATCGCCTCGTCGAACCTGGCGTGCAGCCACCAGATGTCGGCCAGCATGCGCGGCCAGACGCCGCCCTGCTCCTGCGCGTCGATGTGGTCCCGCACCTCCCCGAACCGGCCGGTCTGCCGGAGCATGTGCAGGTAACCGCGCAGCGCGGTCTTGGCGATCCGCCGACCGGAGGACATGAGTGCGTACATGGCCTGCTCGGACTCGTCCGGGCGCCGCAGCTCACGCAGGCATTCGGCATGGAAGTACTGGAGGAGATCACGAAGGTCTCCGTCGAGCAGTTCTGCCGACAGAACCCGCTCGATCGCTTCCGCACTGGCTTGCCGAGGCTGCCGCTGCCGTGCGCCGACGGCCGCCAGCCCACTGGCCAGAGCCTGGGCGGGGGTCGTGGGGATCGCCGGATCGGCGGCATCGACGCCGCTGATGCGTGGGCGGAGCGTGGGCTCCCAGGTCATGTCGTCGACGTACCAGAAGGCCCCTTCGACGAGCCAGCCGAGCGGAAGACCGTGTTCATGGGCCAGCAACATGCCTTGGTTCAGGCAGCTGATGAGGGTACGTCTGTCGTGCGCGCGTTGTGCCGTCCGCGCCGTGTCGGCGAGCTGGTCGAGCATGCGCTGCGCGGCGTTGCGCCAGTCGCGGGTACTCCAGGAGTCGTCCAGTCCCCGATCGGCATCCCGCACGAGGGAGCGGACCAGCGCGTGCATGTGGAAGGGCCACTGGGCCGCGGAGTCGAATTGGACGAAGGGGCGGTTCGTCAGGCGCAGTGCGGCTGCTTCGCTGCTCAGGCCGGCGCCTGCGGTGACGATCTCGATGCTGAACCCGTCGAGCATGCTTGCCGCGCGCATGGCCTGCCGTTCGTCGCCGCGCAGGTCCCTGAAGAGCCTGGAGACTATCGCCGGGAAGCTCGCGTCGAAATCCTCGGTGGTCGGTGCGGTCGTGCCACTGGAGAGGTGGATGAAACGCATCACGGACAGGTCCAGGTAGAGCGGCAGGCCGTGCGACCGCTCTTTGATCATGTTCCTGATGTCCTCGGGTATGGCGGGGTTTCCGCCTTGCCGTACCCGGTTCAGCAGATAGCGGTCGGAGTCCTCGGAGGAGAGGTTCCCGACCAGATGCTGTCGGGGTTCCGCCGTCTGTCCCTCGGCGAGACCCGGCCAGCTGACAGGGCCCACCCAGTCGAGTTGGTGGAGGAGGTGGGGGTCGTCCCAGTCGAGCCTGTTCCGGCCTGTGATCACGAACAGCACGTTCGGCATGAGCCAGACCAGCCGCTGCATCAGCCGTTCCACCTCGCGGTGGCGCCGGGTTGCCGCATCCTCGAAGGTGTCGATGAACACGACGACTCCCGTGCGCGCCTTGCGCTGCAACTCGTGCAGGTCCCAGGCGAGAAGATGCGGAAAGTAGCTCAGGGTCTCAAGGTCGGCTTCCGCTTCCAGGAGATGGGGAAGCCGGGCGCATCGGGCCAATGCGCTGCGCTGCCGTGAACGGTCCCGCAAGGCGGTGACGATCTCGACGCTGCCGCCGGCCAGGGTGCTCAGGCCGGGGATGCCGAGCGATGAAACGGCTTCGGTCAGCGCGCCGCGCAACTGCTCGGGGAGCCTGCGGACATTCGAGGACGTGCGCAGGATGCCGTGCTGCTGGATGTGGCTCTCGATCGGCTGGTTCGGATGAACGATCTCCCAGTAGCGTGCGAACGCGAGGTCGAAAGCCACCATCGGCTGCCCGATGGAGCACAGTGACGAACGGACCAGGAGCATGACCGTCTCGAAGTCGAGTCCGTGCTCACGCGACAGGTCGATCCGTACCGTGTGCAGCCGATCGGAGTCCACGGTGGATCGAGGCCACTCGGTGGACGCACCCTCCGTCCCGCTGCACCGGTGCTCGAACTGGCGTGAGAGGGCGCTCTTCCCGACACCTCCGACGCCGTAGTACGTGAGCACGTTCCGTCGGGGACTGGTCAGGTCCTGAGGGTCGAGGAAGGATCCGTCGATCAGGGACAGATAGCGTGCGAGTGCCGTGTCGAAGCTGTGCCGTTCGTCCTGTCGATTGGTGAAGACCTGCACTGCATCCAGGTGGATGGAGTTCGACGTGAACAGCGCGCGTAAGTCCCTGTCAGAAATGATCTTTCCCCCGTCCTGTCCGGGCGACGCATCCGCTCTGCGGACACGATAGTCCCGGCAAAGGTCGCTGTGAACTCTGCCGCCGGCAGGCCGAAAACAGAGCCTTGCGCAGCGGCGTCACGCCTGTCATTCTCTGCGGTCCGGGAGCGGTTGGGGGCTGCGCTGGTGTCTTCTTCGGGTGTTCACGTGAAGGCCGACGTGCCGGGCGGTATCCGGTCCGAGGGGTTCCTGTTCGTCGACGGGGCCGACTTTCTCCTGGACGACACGTGCGCACAGGCAATGGGCATGCTCTGCGATGCCTGGAGCGCCTTGCCGACGGATCTCTATCTCCCGCACGGCGCGGCCTACCGGCAACGGCGACACGCACGCTTCCTGTTGAACGACGAAGGTGGGATCCGGCAGGACGATGTGACCGGATACTTCCAATCGGCCGAAGCCAATCAATTGGCGGGAGGCGTCGTGCGGTACTTCGCCCCTTTCGAGGAGGATCAGGTACGCAATCGCTTCTTGCACGGCCTCATGTACCGCAATGCGGCACTGTTCGACAGTTGCTTGAGTTCGCCGCCTGTCGAATGGACGATCAACGTTCACATGATGCGCACCACCGCATCACGCGGGACCGTCGGCCTTCCCTCGCCGGAAGGTTTACACCGGGACGGCTTCGACTTCATCGCCGTACACCACATCTCCCGGAAGAACATCGGTGGTGGTTGCACGGAGATTCGGAGCGCCGGCGGAGCGCTCCTCACTCGTCGTACGTTCACGCAGCCTCTGGACACCCTGTATGCCGATGACGCACGCGTCCTCCACGACGTCACGCCCGTCACGTGGGACGGCCAGGGCAGTGGTGGCCACCGGGACATGCTCCTGATGAGCTACGAAGCCCGCTACTGACCAGCCCGCGTTCAGGACCGACGCGACGATCGGGCGCGGCGGGTCGGCCGTGGTGGCGGTACGACGCCGCGCACCCGCGATGCCCATGTCTTGTCTGGTGCGTGGCGCTTCCGGGGGCCCTGGCGGGCCGGGGTGCGGTCTCGGTGAGGCGGTCCAGGTCGCTCGTAGAGGGCGCGGCTCGCGGACAGTTCGGCGGCGCCGACTCGGACAACAGCTCGTGGGCGATGGCGGCTATGGCGGAGACCATCTCCTGTACGACCGGCTCGGCCCAGGCGTAAAGGGCAGGACAAACCTGACAGCAGAACGGGCGCAGGGAGGCAGACCGGCGGCTCCCTCAACCCGACTTCGGAGCCCCGGGCGGCCGCCACAGCGTACGAGAGGGTGTCGACCGCCCACACGGCGCCGGCGTCGGTGCGGCCAGCGGGCTGGCCGCACCTGGCACAGAAGGTAGGGCATGGCGCGCGCTGCCGCCGGCTGTCGATGCCGCGGCTGGGCATGAAAAGGGTGCGGTACGCCCTCGGAAGTCACCGTGTCCGCGGTCGCAGGTCGGCCGTGATTGCCGGGTCACGGTTGGGATCGGATCACCGCGACGCAGCACAATGCCGCGAAGGCGAGAGTCGCCGCCGCCATTCCCGCGAGGGGCTCAATGGTGGTGGCAGGCAGGGGCCGGTCGGTTGGCGGGACGGCTTCCCTGGGGTCGAAGACCATCGTGAGGTGTCGACCCGGGCGCGCGGCGGCATCGCACGTGCGCCAGGCTTCGGTCGCGACCGGGGTTCCGTCGAGAAGGCGTACCGAGCAGGAGTTCCTGACGTAATCCCGTCCCTCGTAGCGGTGGACGTGGACCTCGGTCACCACGACCGTACGGCTCTCGCCGCGCGCCGCGAGGACAGCCTGCGCGGTCTGGCCCGGTATCCACCAGGCGAGGACACCGCCGAGCACGGCGACTGCACAGACCAGGGCACGTCCCGCGTTCGTCGAGAGGAGATACCAGGCGGCAGCCAGACCCACCACGACACCGACCACTGAGCCCACCGTGTCGAAACCGGTCAGCGTGCCCGTCACCACGGCACCCTCCACCAGCCCGGCGGTCACAACGCCCAGGACGCCACCCTCCACCACCAGCCGGGCGGGCGGCCGTCCGGAGAAGTTCGCCGGACCCCACAGGAACGCGCCGTCGTACGACATGGTGCCTCGCGGGTCTACCCCGGCGCCGCTCCGCCGCGCGCTTGTGGATGTCAAGGATCGTGAACCGCGGATCGTACACGCCTACCGGACCGTGCCGTAGGCGGATATTCGATGGTCGCCGCTTGTCATGGTGGTCATACTGCCGCGATGGATCCCGTGACTCTTGAGACCGACCGTCTGGTGCTGAGGGCCTTCACGCCTGCCGACGTGGATGCGGTGTACGAAGCCTGCCAGGACGAGGACATCCAGTTCTACACCCCGGTGTCGGTGCCGTTTCGGCGTGCGGACGCGGCAAAGCTCGTCGGCGAGAAGCTGCCCGCTCAGTGGGCCGAAGACAGGGACTACACCCTCGGCGCGTTCCGCAAGGACACCGGCGCTCTGGTCGGCTCGTACTGCCTGACCCTCATCAGCCGCGGCGTCTGGGAACTCGGTTACTGGGCGGTCAAGGAACAGCGCGGACGTGGCTACTCGGTGGAGGCCGCTCGGGCCCTGTGCGACTGGGGCTGGGACACCCTCGACGTCCACCGCATCGAGTGGTGGGCCATGGCCGGCAACACCGGCTCGCGTGCCGTAGCCGAGAAACTCGGCTTCACCGTCGAGGGGACATTGCACAATCGCGGCATCGCCAACGACGGCAAGCCGCACGACTGGTGGGTGGGTGGACTGCTGAGGCCCTGATGCTCGTCCGATGCTTCGCCGGGCCACACCATGATCACCAGCAGACAGCCTTGACGTGGCTGTGGCTGCACGGGCTTCCGCGCCACCGCGGAGATTCGCCGGTTGCCGGCCGTGCGCGGCTTCGCAGTCCCCGACGCCCCCTCCAGGACCGGCGTCGGCGCATGGCCCCACGCTCAGGCGCAGCCGCGGTACCCCCACCGTTTCGTACGTGTGTCGGGTTCGGCCAGGGCGTCTTGCCTCACCTGGTGCAGCAGGGGGAGGGCCTCCCCCTCCGGACGCCTCTGACCAGCGAATGAGATCATGAGGGCGAAAGCGCCGCCGTGCGGCGACGCGGGGGAAGGACAAGGCATGGCCCAGGGGCGGATGACGTACAACGTGCGGTACGGGACGTCCTTGCCGGCCGTCGTCCGTCACGGCGACGGCGCGGGCCACGAGGGGCATATCGCCATCGGGATGCTGCGGCGCGTGCCCGACGGGCACAGGGGCGCCGCGCACCCTTCCGCCCGTACCTTCGACGTCGTCGGTGAGGGCCAGATGGCTATCGCCCGGGTTTCGACGGAGGAGACAGGCTCGCGTGTCAGCGGACGCCCCGCCGTGTACCGCGTCGACGATCCGTACGGTGCCCCGCTGGGCCGGATCACGTACCGGCGCGGCCGGGCCCTGCTCGGCGCCCGCGCGCGCTGGACCGTCGAGTCGGTGACGGGACACTCCGTGCGCGGCTTCCGCGGGCGCCTGTTCTGGTGGGTGGTGTGGTGGCCCCTCGGCCTGCCCGTGAGCCTGGTGTGGCTGATCCTGTCCCTGCTCGGTGAGGGCGACGACGCCTTCGGCAAGCCGCGCAGGGTCATCTGGCGCGACTCCGCACGCCGTGCGCACCTCGTCTTCCGGGGGATCGCGGACGAGTACCGGGTTCTCGACGGGAGCTGGGACCCTCGGCTGGTGGCTGCGCTGATCGGACTGCACCAGTCGTACGACCCGTCGGAAGGCAGCGGCGAAAACGGCTGGTACGCCAGGTCCTGAACCGGCCGGCGTCCCGCCGGACGCGGAAGCGTCCGGGTGCGGGGAAGAAGGCGCCGAACACAAAGCGGCCTTCGAGGCCGGCACCCCGCCCAGCACGTCGAGAGCGTGGACGTGACCCTCGACGAACGCCTCCTGCCCGGCCAACGCGGAGATCCAGTGCTCCGCTTGCCTGGGTACGGCAGGCAGAACGCGAACAGGTAGCGGGTAAGCGGGTAGCTGGTAACAGGTCACCAGTTCGTCGGCCAACCGCACGGTCACGTCGCCGAAGTCGACGTCCGCTTCAGCTCCGGGCTCGTGGGTCTGTGGGGCCTGTGTCCGTCCTCCGTGATCTCGGGTACGCCATGCTTCCCAGCGGTCAGGGAGGGGATGGAAACCCAGTCGCCGTTGATCAAGGTTCCTGGAACCCTGACCGGTATGACCCCGGATCCCGTCGGCCAGGCTCGACGTCTCGTGTGTGACCGTTTCCCCGATGCGCTCGCCGTAGTCCTCGCAGGGTCGACGGCTGCGGGGCGAGCCACTGCCAGCAGTGACCTGGACATCGCGGTGCTCATCGGGGACGGTGGCGAAACCTGCCGGGAGACGATCCGGTTCGAAGGACGTGTCGTGGAACTCTTCATCCACACTCGTGCCGGTCTCGTGGATCTCTTCGCTGCGGACGTTGCCGCACGTCGTGCGGTCCTGCAGAGCATGTATGCCGCCGGTCTCGTCCTGGTCGATACGAATGGGGAGGCCGGACGCGCCCGCGCCCTGGCCGAAGCCGACCTCCGCAAAGGTCCGCCAGCGCTGGAACCTGAGACGGTCGAAACGAAGAGATATGGGCTGACGGACGCGCTGGACGATCTCGCCGACGCGGACGACCACATCGAGCGCCTGGCGGTGGCCGGGTTCGTGCTCAACGCCGCGGCCGATCTGCTCTGCGACTACCACCACGCGTGGATCGGCGGCGGGAAGTGGCTGCCACGGCGTCTTCTGGAGGCGGACGCGGAGCGTGGGGCCGCCCTGCTCGAAGGGCACCTGCACCTTTGCACGTCGGGCGATCCGGAACTTCTGATCGACGCGACGACAGGGATCCTCAACCTGGTCGGCGGGCCTCTTCGTGAGGGCTATCGCAGGACCTGGCACGGTGTTATCGACTCGGTTGCTGCGACGCTTCCGCGACCTCTTTCGGGGCCTGCGGCGACCTGAGGTAGTGCCGTGCCTGAGCACCGCCATGATGCTGCCGATCCGGCGGTGTCCGACGTGAGCGCTCTGGCAGATGCTGTTGGTTTATCGCTCGACTTCGGCGGATGAGAAGCCGAAGTGCTCGTCCAGGACGCGCGGCATGCCCGTTGACGAGGGTCATCGCGGCGTCCTCCGCAGCGGGATGACCGGGCCGCGGACCGGCATGGAGGGGCGGGCGGCGCGGGATGCCGGTCGACGACGACCCGCGGCGCCAGGGGCCGTCGGCGACGCCGGGCGGCGGCCCGCCTTCACGGCGCCGGTTCATGACGGAACGGTCACGCACCGCCACATCGGCCGGCCGAGTTCGTTGGACTGGGCATGGAGCAGAAAACCGTTTCGCCTCCGCAGCGAGCCGGATTCGCCCGGCCGGCCCGGGAATTCCGGCAGGTGTCCGACGCACCGATCTATGACGCCGTCGAACGCCAGTGGCTCGCCGAGGGCCGAGAAGTACCCCGCCGTCCCGGCCTGGCATGGGGTGGCCAGCGCCCGACGAACGCCGGAGACTTGTTTCAGCGTGCCTGACCACATCCTCACTCAAGCGGGTGCAGCCGCTTGCGCAGGTACGGGAGACAGCCGCAGGCCACGACGCCGGAACCGGCAGGACGAGCCACGCTCCGGTCACGCCGTCACGTCAACCGTTCGGTGCGGGAAAGGTCGCCGTCAGGAGCCGGATCCGTCCACACCAGGGTGAACGTGCAGCGAACCCCCGGCCAGAGTGGCCCGTTCGCGCAGACCCGGCAGGCCGAAGCCGCCCTTGGGAAGATCCAGGCGCGCTGCGCCGGGTGGGGGGGCGGAGTGTGGCCGACGGTCACGGTCAGGGGGCCGTGCCCGTCGTCCACATGGACTTCGATGTCCGCACCAGGCGCGTTTGGCCGCGTTGGTGAGGCTTCCTGCACGATGTGGAACACAGCGTCGTGCACGGCGGCCGGCCACGGTCGGGCGTCGGGGCCGCTCAAGGCGATCGAGGCCCGGAAGGTCACCGGCAGTGTGCTGGCCTCGATGAGATGCGGCAGGTCGGCCAGCACCGGCCGGGGGCTGCCCGCGTCGCCGGCGGCGGGTGTGCGCAGGACGCCGACCACCCGGTGGAGTTGGCCAAGGGTGGAGGCGGCGAGTTCACGGAGGGTGCGGGCGGTTCAGCGGGTGGCGGCGTCGGCCATAGTGGCCTGCAGGACCGCTGCCTGGACGCTGATGACGGCGACCTTGTGGGCGATGACGTCGTGCATCTCGCGTGCCGTCCTCGCGCGTTCGATGGTCTGGATGTGCTGCGCCAGGCGGTCGTGTTCGCGTTCTCCTGCCGCCTCCAGCTCGGCGAGGCGGCAGGCAAGGTCCGCACGCGCCCGGACCGGGAAACCCGAGGCCAGGGGCAGACCGCAGAAGGCGGCGAACGGCCCCGACCAGTGCAGGGCCTGAGGCAGCCTGACCGCCTGCGGGCTGGACAGCAGTACGAAGGTGGCCGCCAGGAGGCGATGCGAGCGGCGGGCTGCCGGCCTGCGCCCGTTGGCCGGCGCCCTCGTGCCGGCGGTGATCGACGGCTTTCTTGTCCACAGGTCCGACAGAGCCGGGCGCGACTCGCGTTTCGCCGACTCGGCAGGCAAGCGCGGTTCCGATCCCGGTCGACCTCCCCGACGCACCGCACGTGCTCGTCTGCTGGTCCTCATGCGGGGCATGTCCGAAGCCGGAGGTGGTGGCTCTGCTGGCTCGGGGGCGGCCCGTCGTGCCCTGGGCTTGGTGAAGGTGACCTTGAACATGTGGGGCCAGAGCTTGCCGGTGATCATGAATTGGTTGGTTCCTGGTACGGCGGCGATGCCGTTGAGTACTCCGGCTCTGCGGCGTTCGGATGGGGTCAGCAGTCCGGCGGCGTCGATGTGAGCCGTGACGGTGCCGGTCTGCGGGTCGATCCGCACGATGGTGTCCGTCGGGTAGACATTGGCGTAGATCGAGCCGTCTGACGCGCATTCGAGTTCGTTGAGGTGTGTCACCGGTTTGCCGTCGTGGTGCACGCTGATGCCGCCTGACGCCTTGAAGGTGTCCGGGGAGCGGAAAGTGAGGCGGTCGGTGCCGTCGCTCATCACCAGCTGTTCCCTACCGGCAATGCGTCGGTGGCAAAGGCCCCATCCCTCGCGCTGGTATGTGATCCTGCGGCGTTCCGCGAGGGTGGTGGGGTCGCGTTCGATGGCGATGCCGTTGCGCCAGGTGAGTTGCCAGAGCCTGTCACCGGACAGGGTGATGCCCTCGGCGAACAGAGGCGCGGGCAGCGCGGCATGGATGATGGGCGGCTTGCCTGGCGGTCCGGAGCGCACGGATGACCGGCCGACCAGGCCCGTGCTCTCGTAGAGGGTGCTGCCGCGGAACTCCAGACCCTGGGTGAAGGCCCGCGGATCGTGGGGAAGGACATCGCGGACTTCGGCTCGCAGCGACTCCACCCGCAGGGCGCGGTGCCCAAGGGCCACTTGGCGGCTGAACGGGGTGAGGGCCTCGTGTCCGGATGCCGCCACGCGCCCGCGGGGCGGCTGCACGTGGCCGGCGTCAGCAGACAGGGCTCCTGTTCGCGCCCCGCTGACAGGGCGGCCTGGGATGCCGGCTCCGAGAGCGCCGGAAAGCAGCGCCCCGGCCAGTACCGCCGCCGGGATCGCCCGTGTGGAGTTGCCCAGTCCGCTGCGCTGCGTGCGGGGGGTGCCGTCAGGGAGCTTCATACAACCGCCGTCGCGCGACCGGGCCATCGCCATGGGAGGGACGGCCCGGGTCGGGGTGTCGTTGTCGTTGTCAGTGGATGGTCTTCGTGACGTTCCGGTTCGCGGTGTTGCTGCCGTCCCCGCCGCCGCCGTTGCGTTCGGAGTGTCGTTGTTGTCAGTCGACGGTCCAGGCCGAGTGTCCAGACGGGTAGCGGGAACCCCCTGCCGAAATCCCTGGGCAGACGAGCCTTTCACTCAAACGCCCAGGCGAAAATCGGCTGAAGGAGTGCAAGCGCATGTGCGGCGTCGAGCCGGTCGCGGCGCGGCCCGGCTGAACGAAGGCCTTCACGCGCTGAAGCGCGGCGCACGCGACTGGCCCTCCGACCCGGCCGCGGGGCGTCTTCGCCTTCGGGGCGCGGCGAGGCGTCCCGGCCACGCCAGAGGCGATCAGGCCCCCGGTCGAAGCCAGCACCTACGAGGAGCTCGTACTCGGGGGTGCGGACAGGCTCCCAGTCCGGCCGAGCGGCCTGTGCGGGCGTGGGCACGTCCTGACGAGTGAACGTGCGCGTGTCCTGATGGGCTCAGGACCGTCGTGCCGCACAACGTGGGTGAACAGCCCGGAATCGGCGTGAGGACGCGACGAGATGACGACCGTAGTGGTGACCGGCGCGACGGGGAACGTCGGGCGACACGTGGTGAGCGAGCTGCGCAGGCGCGGCATCCCCCACCGCGCGCTCACCCGCGACCCCGAACGCGCCACTGCCGTCCTCGGCCCCGGCGCCGACCTTGCGCAAGGGGACTTCACCGATCCCGAATCGCTCCGTGCAGCCTTCGCGGGCGCCGAACAGGCCTTCCTGAGCTGCGCCAACGACCCGCGGCAGGTCGAGAACGCGGCAAACGCGATCGAGGCCGCAGCCACGGCCGGTGTCCGGCAGATCGTCCTGCTGTCCACGGTCGGCGCCGAGGTCGGCTCCGCCAAGACGTTCGCCGATCAGCACGGCCGCATCGAGCACCGCCTGCGCTCGGCGGGGATCCCGTTCGTGATTCTCCGGTCCAGCTTCCTGATGTCGAACCTCCTCGGTTCACTGCCGACGATCGGGCAGGCCGGCCGGATCTTCCTGCCCGCAGAAGACGCCCGCATCGCCATGATCGACCCACGCGACGTGGCCGCCTGCGCTGTCGCGGTGCTATCCGGGCAGAGCGGGGACGGAGAGACCCATCTGATCACCGGCCCCGAGGCCGTCACCTTCACCGAGGTCGCCCACCGCCTCTCCACCGCCCTCGGACGGACGGTGGAGTATGTCGCCGTACCCGACGAGGCAGCCCTGGCCACCATGCTCGAGGCGGGCCTGCCGCCGTGGCTCGCCGAGGGGGTGGTGGGGACCTTCCAACTGCTCCGGGAAGGCATCAATGACGACACCACCGACTCGGTACGCCGGCTGACAGGACACGACCCACGCCCCGTCGCCGACTTCGCCCACGACTTCATGGCACCGCTCCTGACCCGCTGATGCCACAGCAGTTAGCGGACGGCGGTTGGACTCATCAATGAGGTGGACGCCGAATGTCTCGTGGGGATTCCCGTCGAGCCGGTTGAGTTGCCGCCGCCCTGCGGTGGACCGCCGCCGCATGGTCGGCGGCGTTGCGTCCATCAGCTGCGGCGGAGATGCGTCTGCCGGTTCCCCAGTTCGATCCGCTCCACCAGCCGAGCGCTCAGCAGACGCCACTCCCCCGTTGCTGTCCACCGAGGGCGGGCAAGGGACACGCACCCCCGTGCTTACGTTCTGTACACAAAGTCGGCGATAGACTACACAAGGTGACGAACAATGTCGGCGGTGCGCCACCCCGCTCGGAGGCCCCCAGTCACATCTACTACTTCGATGTGGGGGCCGGGAGCTGGCAGGGGGAGTTCACTTTCCGCGTCACCTCGTGGCGACGCCTCCGCAACACCCGCGGCATCGGGCTGCGGAACCGGGCGCTCGTCGTCGCGATGGCGCTGACCCAGCGGCTGACCGGCGCGTCCCGGCTGGAGTCGACGATTGTGGCGACCCCGGCAGCCGGCGACTTCGGCGTGGCTGACAACGTGGTCAGGATCTCCAAGTTCGGTGTCACCCTGTACCTGTTGAAGGAGCGCTACCTCCTCGCCCCTGACGGCAGAGGCGTCACTGTAGAGGCGAACGAGCAGTTCAGCCCCGTGCCGGGCGTGCTGACACGGAAGTTCACCTACCCGGCGGAGATCCAGCCCTCAGGCATGGGGTCCACGTACCACATGCCGCTGCTGGGCAGCCCGTGGACAGCGACGTACCAAGTGGGAGCCGATCGGCAGAGCCTGGCGGGGGAACTCGTCTGTGACTGGGCGAAGGCGACGGAGAACGCCCGCCGGGTCTCATGACGGGGGACGCCGCCGCTGCCGCTGCCGCCGAGAAGGTCGCCGGGGTTGTCGCGGAGCTGACCGCCCGCGTCGAGCGGTACGACGCCCTGCGGGACCCCCGCGCGGTGTTCGCCTACACCTACTTCCGCCTCACCTCCGACCTCGCCGCGAGCCTGCGTACGAACAGCCTGTCGTTCAAGGAGCCTGAGTGGGTCGCCGACCTGTCCGTGGCCCTTGCCGCGGCCTATTTCACGGCGATGAACGGGATCGACACCTGGCTGGGGCCCGTCGTCGACGCGCGTCCCGGCGGCGAAGTCCTCTCCGCGCATCTGCCGGAGACCATCCCGAAACCCTGGCGGGACGTCTACGCCGCCTCGACCGTGCGTCACTCCTACGTCCTGGAGGAGGTGCTCTTCTCGATGATGGCGCACATGTCGTACGACCTGCCGCTCGCGCTGCGGACGCTGGCCACGCGCGGCGACATCCACCACCGCATCGGTGACTTCCACCGCATGAACGACCTGCTGGCCTTCTCCATCGACGCGGTCCAGGACGAGATCGCCGCACGCTATTGCCGCCGGCTCCAGACACTGGACTACCTGTTCATCCGCGACGATGAACTCTTCACCAGCTACGGCATCCGGGTCGCTCGGGGCATGGCCTGGTTCAACTGCGACAGACTCATGGATCCGGCTGCCGGTCCCGCGGCGATGGGATCCATCAGCAGGTCCACGGCCGCGTTCATCGCTGAATTCCGCTCCCCGGGCGACTGGAAGCGCCGCCAGGCCTTCAAGGTCCTGCGGGCACTGGTCCCGTCCCGTCGGCAGTGGCCGCCATCGGGCACCCCGGTACGCCCCGGAACATAGGCTCACGCGCCGCAGTCCTGTGGTTCTCGGCTCGAGAAGACGCTCCCGGTGGCGAGGCTGCGGTGCTGCTCTGCTCATCACCATCCTCCTGCGTACGGGTGCGCCCCGCACCCTGCGGCCAGCGCGGGGCGCCCGGCAAAGCCTCCGGATCACGAGGGCCGGGCCGGGACGAGGACGGGAAGGAGGGCGTCACGAGGTCCTGACGGCCAGGAACCGCGCATTGCCTCTGGAGTTGGGCCGCACTCGGCCATGCCCGTGCGGCGGATGCCGCCGCTGTGGCGGCCGGCGACGGCGTGACAGGCTACCTACCCGCTGTCGTCCGCCGGGCGGGGTCCGCGACGGCAGCCGATAATGGATGCCGTGGAATCGCCACGCAGCGACAAGAAGCCCGACCCCGCGTTCTGGCCGTTCGGCGCACGTACGGCAGTGCTCTTGGCTCCCCTCCTGCTCGTGGTCCTCGCCGTGGCGTGGGGCACCGCGAGGACGGCTCTGGGCCTGGAATCCGCTTCGCCCGGGTGGGTGCTGGCCGCCCTCGTGGGGCTCAGCCTCCTGCCGCTGCTCCTGCTCGTCCTGAGTAACGTGGCATCGGGCGGGGGCTCGGTCGAACTCGGCAGCGTCAAGATCGCGCTCACCGCGGCCGCCGGCTCGCATCCCGGCCTGACGGTCCCCCGGAACGTCACGCAGCAGACAGGCGCATCGGCGGCCGACAGCGGCGCCGTCGAGATCATGGCTTCGCTGCGCAGCCTGCGGAACTCCGAGGTCGTGGTGGTCAACCTGGAGGACGGGCATGCCTGGTGGGAGACCCGCCTGCTGATCCTGTGTGCGGGGGCAGCGAGGCTGGGCAACCCCTCGGTCGTGGTCTTCACGGCCCAGCAGCAGGGCCGGGCCGGCCAGTTCATCGGTTGGGCGCGCGCGGCCCACCTGCGTGACCGGCTTCTGGAGGCTGAACCCTCCCTGCGCAAGGCATATTTGCAGGCCTCCGGACTCGCTGCGGCGGCTCGTCTCGCCGAGACCCGAGCGCCGGGACAGGCACAGTCGCCGCCGTCGGTCTCCACGCTCACCAGCGAACTCGGTCTGGACAACCTGCGCTACCTCACCCACCCCATGCCGCGCGAGGAGCTCAACCTACTGCTGGAGGAGCAACTGCTCACCAACCTGCTCGCCCCGTACGAAACCCTTCCCGCCGAGATCGACATCGTCCGCCTGGAGCAGCTCTTCCTGCCCGTCCTGCACTCCCGCGCGCTGGAACGCACCGAGAACGATGCCGAATGGCTGCGTGCGGCGCTCTCCGACGAGGGCGACTACGTCGCCTTCACCGACTCCGGTCGCTACGCGGGCATCATGTCCGGCCCGGCCGTTGCCAGGGCCGCCCTGCTGGCCCTCCTCCCCACGTGATCGACCCCGCTGGTAGCAGCCAGACACGGCACAGTCGGCGCCCCAAGCGCTGCCGCAAGACACCGGCTGAACCCGCCACGGCCCGGCGACGTGAAGGCGGTCGCCATGGCAGAGCGTCACCTCCGAATTCGGTCTACGCCGTCGGCGGCGCCGTCTGCTCGGATGATCGACAGGGCGTCTTCCCGCACGCCTCGCGGCCGCCGTGAGCATACGCAGGGCTGAACTCGGCCAGGGGGAGGACGGGAAAACGGATCGACGCTCCTGCATTCCACAGGCGAGGATGCAAGGCCATCGCTCGCACCGACCGGAGGTCCTGTGGGATCCAGAGACGCCGACATCGACTTCACCTTCACGTGTCCGACCACGGTTCGTGCTGTTCTGGACGCCATCGCCGTGGTGGGCTGGTCGGAGGAGGTGCCGGCCGGGAGCATCACCTACATGATCAACGACTCGGACGACGCGTACGAGTGGTACGGCAGGACCCCCGGTGACATCGGCGAAGTGCTGGCGCTGCTGGACGCGCCCGGGAACCTGCCGTACGCAGTGGCCCTCAACGTCTACCATCCGGAGGCGGAGACCGGCGGCATGCTCATGTTCATGCCCGGCCGCACCGGCGTCTCCTTCGTGCCCACCATCGACCGTCGGCGCATCCCGACAGCCCCGGAGTTCACCGACCTCGCCTGGTATCTGCACACCCTCGTCCCAGCCCTCGTCACCGCAGGGCTCAAAGGGTACGAGGCCAACGAGATCCGCTACTGACGACGCCAGCACCGCAGTCTTGCCGCCTCGGCCATCGCGCTCCTGGACGTCCTGGTGAAGTTTGACCCGTGTCCGGTCCCGCGGCGACGCCGGTCACCGGGAGGTGCGGACAGTCCTGGACGGATCGCGCGACGGGGCCGCGGTCAGGGCGATGGTGTGACCGGCCGTGGCACGGCCTCGTTGAGGCGGCGGTCATCGATCTGGATGTCGAGATGTGGCCAGGCCGTCGCAAGGAGCGAAAGGTCGCCGACCGGCGGCAGGGGCACCGGGCCCAACGACGCGTCCGGCCTGAAATGGACCAGCGTCCCCGTCGTGCCGTCGACCTCAATGGGCTCGAGATCGGTGACGGGGACGCCGTGTTCGTAGCGCTGGGTCCAGGCACCGTCGAGGCGGCGGTTGGTATGGGCGAGCCACTCGCTGAGCGCCGCAACCACGGACATGCCGCGCCGAGGACGGCCGTCAGGCAGCACTTCGGCCTGCGGGGAATCGAAGAACCGGAGATCCTTCGTGGCCATGACCGGCTTCTTCACGCTCCGGCCGTGCTCGTCCACGCGGGTGTCAGTGCCCCGTCCGTCATCCCGGACGGACACGGAGCCGTCGGGATGGAGGACGACGACGCAGCGTCCGCCGCCCGTGCTTGACGCTTCGTCGACGGCGTAGGCGAGGACCTCGAGGACGAGGTGCCACGGTCCATCCGGAGCGAACTCTCCGGGACTCTGCCGGATATGCGCCAGATGCTCCGCATCAACGGTGCCGGACCAATCATGCGTCGTGTTGACCCAGGAAGCCCTCTGTACGTCCATCGGACAAGTATCCCCTGGTGATCACGGCGGGCGGGGGTGGGGGCCCCGGGCCCGGGGGCGGCCCGGCGGTGCGCGCCGCCCCCGGGGATCACTTGGACTGGTAGACGCCGAAGACGTCGAGCACCAGGTCGGCGTCCTCATGGCCCTGGTTCCAGAAGGTGATGACGCCGTGGTCGCCGTCGCTCGCCTGCACCAGGTTCGGGACGGTCGCGCCGGCCGTCCAGTTGAGGGTGGAGGAGCCGGGGCGCGGCCAGGTGGGCGCGGCGGGCCCGCCCTCCGTCGGCAGGGGGTAGGGGCTGGGCGCCACGGAGAGGTATCCGGTGCCGCCCGTCTCGGTGACGGTCGTGTTCAGCACGTAGGCCTCGACGCCCGTCGCGTCCCCGGGTGTAAAGCCCTGCGTGATGTACTCCCGGGCCCGGAACCTGCCGCCGGGCCAGCCGTAGGCCTCCTCGCGGGTGTCGAGCGTCCGGAACGGGGTGAAGGGCAGGAAGGCGGCCTTGCCGTCCTCGCTGTAGTAGCCGACGACGTCGACCACCACGTGGGCCGGCAACCAGGATCCGTTGAACACCTTGATCGTCCCGTCCGCGGCCACCGGCACGATCACCGCGTTGGCCACCGTCTGACCGGGCACGAAGTTCAGGTTCGACGACGTCGGGACCGGCCCGTCGCCGGAGAAGGCGGTCAGGTGGCCCGGCCCTTCCGGTTCGGTCACCGTGACGTTCAGCGCCACGGCCGTGATGCCCTGGGGCACCCCGTGCAGGCCGCCGATCCGGGTCGCGAACGCACTGCGCGCGGCGAGCCTGCCGCGGGCCGCGCCGACACCCTCCCGGGTGTCCACGAACCGGGCGGGCGTCATCGAGGTGTAGCCGCCGGCCGAGGCCCGGGTGAAGTAGCCGGTGACGTCGGCGATCAGGTCGACCGGCTGCGAGCCGCCGTTGTGGAGCTCCACGTACCCGTCCTCGCCGACCGGCACGATCACCAGGTTCGGGATGGACCGGCCGGCCGTGTAGTTCAGGTTCGAGGTCTCCGGGCGGTCGTAGCCCGCGCCGGGCCACGCGGTCACGTACCCGCTGTCGACGGTCTCGGTGACGGTGACGTTGAGGGCGACCGCGCTGACGCCCGCCGGTACGGCGGCGTTGCCGGCCACCTTGACCCGGGCGGAACCCTGCCCGGCGACCTTGCCCGCGGGCGCGCCGGTGCCGTTGCGGGTGTCGAGGAGCCGGGTCGGGGTGTGCGGGGTGAAGTCGGCGCCGGGGGTGAGGAAGGCGCCCCCGTTGGAGGCCTGGACGGCGTTGGCGGTGTCGGTCACCGTCACCTTCACCTGGTACTCGCCGGACTTGTCGTACGTGTGCGAGTGGTGCAGTTCGGCGTTGCCCCGGGCGGTGACCGTGTCGGTCTTTCCGTCGCCCCAGTCGATGACGACGTCGAGTGCGAAGTCGGCGCTCGTGATCAGGGCGGTGAGCTCGATCCCGTGCGCGGTGTAGCTGGTGCCGCTGACGTCCACCGCGAGGGCCGGGTTGGCCCCTGGGTCCAGTGCGACGCCCTGCGCGCCCTCCGCGGTCTGCGCGCTCTGCGCCGTCTGCGCGCCCTGCGCGGTCTGCGGTGCGGCGGTCTTGGCGTTCGCCGTGCCGTTCCCCTCGGCGGCAGCGGGCAGGGCGGTACGGATCGTGCGGTCGGCCGGGCTGTGGAAGCCCTCGGAGGTGGCTGCCTTGGCTATCGCCTCGGCCATGCCGGCCGCGACGGGTACCGGATCGGCCGCCTGCGCGGCGCCCGGGATGATGCCGAGACCTGCCGCCATGAGGGCAGCGGTCATGACGAGTCGGTGGTTGCGCACCGGCCCCCCTGTTCGTGGTGATGAGCGAAGAGGGGCCAACGTATGGAGCGTTCAGGACAAGGGGCACGGGATCTGGCGCGATTCACTCCGTAGGGGCCACGGCTTTACCGGCTGTGCGGTTTGCGATCGACTGGAGACCGGCGGAAAGGCGGGCTCGAGCTCAGCGGCAGAGCGACTGTGTTTCCTGGCGTCCCGGGCTGGGACTGCACGTCCGGCGCCATGGCCCACGTGCCCGGTCAGGACGACAAGGAGCCAACCCGGCCTGACTGTTCGGCGGGCGTGATCCGCCAGGTGCCGAGGCGTACGTCGAGCGTCACCGTGAGGTCGGCCTGCTGGGGGAACGGCACGTCCAGCCGCCACGGATCGGGCAGGGCAGCCAGCCCGACCGTCACCCGATCCTCGGTGACTTCGCCCAGGGCCCCGATCCAGTGGGGTGCGGTGGCGATCAGCTCCTCAGCCAGCCGGGGTCCGGGCTCGGGAACGCGCACGGAAGGCACGTCGGCGCGCTCGGCGAGGGCGGAGCCGGCCAGCAGGGTCAGCAGCCGCGCCAGGACCGCGGCCGGCAGGGCGCGGTCGCGGGTTTCCAGCAACACGTAGCAGTCGTCGTGGCCGGAGAACCAGACCCGGGAGCCTTCCAGGCGGCTCAGGAGCGGCTCGCCGACGCCCGTCGTGCCGAGCACGAGGGCGAGCTCGTCGAGCTGCTCCGGGGTCGCGTCGGCGTGCACGTCGATCAGAGTCAGCTCGTAGGGCGACCAGGTGCCGTCGAGGAAACGGGGCAGGAGGTCGCGGTCCATGACCAGGAGTTCCTCCGCGAGTCCGTACGTACCGGAGGCCCAGGATCCGACGGGGTGGACCGTACACGGCACGCCGAGCTCGGCCGCGATCAGAGAGGGCCGCAGCGGGTGCCAGTCTTCGTCCAGGTAGGAGTTGGTCTCCAGCGACACCACCGCGACCGCGTCGTTGGCCACGGCTACGAGCAAGTCGGCCAACTCGCCCGCCTGGGCGGCGCCGGCGGTCACCCGCCACACTCCCTCTGCCTCGTGGACGCTGAAGCTCAATGGGAACGGCAGACGCTCCAGGCCGACACTGTTCATGCTGAACGCGCCCTGCTGCCCGACCTCGATCACTGCCGCACCCCCGACAACCCTGCGGACGCCACTGCGGAGCCCGCGCCCGTCCATCATCGCCGGTCAGCGGGGGGGCGGGCCTACGGGGGGTGCGGTAGTTCGCTGCCGTACCGCCTCGCGCCTCGTGGCTTGGGGCCGCCCTGGAGCACCGCCTCGATCTCACCTGCGATATCGCCTCGGCCGAGCTGAGCGCTGCGGAAATCCTGGGTGCGCGGCAGATGGAGGAGCAGTTCGTACCCCACGTCGACGCGCACCCGCCCGGAGCGGAGTACGAAGTCGTAGGCGTGTCCCCCGCGTGTGCGGCAGCTGGAGAGGAAGTGCAGGTGGTACCCGGCTGCGGCCACCCCGAGCATGTGGGTGGGGCTGCGGAAGCCGACGATCGTCCCGTGGAGATCGGTGTGCGTGGAAATGATCTGCCCGGCAACCGCGTCGATCAGCCGGGGGTAGGGGCGGTGCTGCTCGGGGAGCATGCGGGTGACCATGTGGTCGAAGTGTCCGTCCACGCGGACCGCGTAGAACAGGTTGGGGCTCGGGAGCCGGCTGTCGATCACCGTCCGCAGCCCCGTGGCGTCGACTGGCTCCGTCATCCGCCAGTCGTGCTCGCCGTGGAAGTAGGTGACCGCCGCGAGGGGCGTTCGGGCGGCCAGGTCGGCTTCACCGGCGGTCCCGTCGGCACGCAATCGGTAGCACCGGCCGTCGAGGACGATCATCTCGCCGTCGAGCCGGTCGAAGGTTCCGATGCCGAAGTCTCCGTGCCGGCGGAGCTCGGCGATGGTGGTGGTGCCTTCGTAGACGCCCTCCAGCATGGCCGTCATGGTCGAGGTCTGGAAGATCCGACCCCTGGGTCGAGTACGCGACCCCTTTGGCTCCGGCCGCGTGTCGTGCGTGGTCGAGTCCCGTTCCGGCATGTGGCCCCCCTGAGTCCCCGGGATGACGACGGTTCGGTGGCGCTGCACACCCCCCACCGAAGCTGCGTCGAGCACGCTAAGCAACCGACGGGGCCGTCACAACGGCGCGCACGTGGTCGCGCACGGGCACACGGCAGTGCACCAGAGCCGCGTCCGCCGTGCGGCACTCCCCCGCGCCCCCACCACCACCAGGCCCCCGCCCGCCTTTCTCCCGCGCCGCGATCGCCCGCTGCGTACCTGAAGGCGGACTGGCCAGGTACGACGCTCGGACGACGTCAGCGGTGGGGCTTTCCGAGGGTCTGGTCGGCCGTGGCGAAGCAGTGCTCCGTCGGCTCGAGCACGTCGTAGAGGTACCCGAAGTACTCCGTCTCCGCCGTTCCGGTGAGAACCGCCAGCAGGAAGGCCAGGCACCCCATGTCGTGGTGCTCCCACAGGGGGCCGCGCCCCTCGTTGTAGAACACGGTCCACTCATCGGGGTGCAGGCCGGGCCTGGCCAGCCAGTACAGAAAGGCACCCGTGCCCTCCTCGTATGCCCACGGCAGGACCCGGGCGCCCGCCTCCAGCAGCGCGGCGGGCTTCGCCTCGAACTCCCACAGGCCGGCCAGGATCTCGTCCCGTTCCGTCGTCTGCGCGTGGAGGTCGCAGTCGTTGTGGGCGGAGTCGGGGACGAGCAGCCAGATCGTGTCATCGAAGATGCCGTCGCCGTAGGTCTCGACGAGGTGCTTGTAGTCAGCGGGCAGAGCCGTGCCCAAGGCGCGCTCGGCCTGCGCCCAGTCGACGACGGGCGGCGGGTCGGCGGGCGGCGGACAGAGGCGCATGAGGGCATCGAGGGCGATCATGGAATGGACGCTACTGGGGCCCCTGCCGGAGCCGGGAGGCGGCCTCGCGGGTCCGTTCGCCAGGTCCCGTTGCCATCCATGTCACGCTGCACCTGGCGGCAGCTCCCAGCCCTGGTCGGCGCGTCCTGGCAGAGATCTGTCAGCGCCGCCTTGCCCCTGCCCCGTATCCGCCGTATGCACGTTCGGTTAGGCTGGCCTTGCCTGGCGTGGCGACCCGGGCGTGCAGCTTCGGGTTCCGGTGCCGCAGGTGGGAGCCCATAGACGGAACGTGCAGAAACGGGGCGCAGGTGGGAGACGGTGATCGGGCTTGCGCGTCGCGTGCCCGCGCGGGCGGGGCGTCCATGCAAGTGACGGCGGCCGCGGGTTCCGGCCCGGAGCCCGGGACGAGGCGTCGTGGATAAGATCGCGCTTACGGCGGGAGCTCTGTACGTCATCGTCCTGCTCCGCGCCGGTGGGACGTTCGCCGTCGGGTGGCTCGCCGGCGCCGGTGCCCGGCGCAGCAGGTTCGCCGGGCGGATCTCCTCGCCGAAGTTCCAGCGCGCCGAGCGGGCCATCCAGCGGTGGGGCGCGCTGGTGGTGGCCGTCTCGTTCCTGACCGTGGGCTTCCAGACCGCCGCGAACTTCCTCGCCGGCAGCATGCGCATGCCGTTGCCGCGCTACCTTCCCGCCCTGTTCGTCGGCGGAGCGGCCTGGGCGCTGATCTACGCAACCGCGGGGCTCGGCGTGGTCGAAGTGCTGGGAAGGCTCTTCGCGGAGCGGACGGCCTACGGGGTGTCGGCCGTGGCCGTTCTCCTCATGGCGTGCGGGGTGGTGGTGTACCGCAGAAGAAGGGCTGCCGCCCCGGCCCTGTCCTCCGGCGACCCCGCGGCCGACGAATCGTGAGCCCGCCCGGGAGGGCAGCGGCAGCGGCGGGCGAGCGAGCGGTGTTGACCTCCTCCGCGTGAGTCCCACGGCAGGCCGTGCGGGCGCCCTCGATCTCGACGTGGTCAGCGGCGGGCAGGATGCGCCGGCCACCCGTGCGTGCTGGATCTCTCTCCGCCCATCCACGGGAGCGGCACGGCGAGCCGTGCCGTACGAAAGTTTCCGACGATTGCAGAATCGTTGCTGGCATGACGGCGCGAGCTGCAGGAGCCGGCAATGAGCGACCAGCGCACCCACTCCGCGATCACCAGCGATGGCGTCACGATCGTCGGGACCGTACACGGTCAGGGTCCGCCTCTGGTGTTCCTGCACGGGATCCTCGGTGACGGTGACATCGATGGGTACCTGCTGCTGGAACACCTGACCGGCCGGTTCACCTGCCATCTGCCGAGCATGCGGGGTCGTGGCCTCAGCGGTGATCACGATGACCTCAGTCCCGGTCGGCTCGTCGAAGACGTCCTCACCTATGTCGGCAGCATCGGGGAACCGACCGGGCTGGCGGGGTGGTCGTACGGCGCCCACCTGGCGCTCGCCGCGGCGGCCCAGTCCGACACGGTGGATGCGGTGGCCTCTCTTGAGCCTGGGGTCCTGAGCCTGATGGACGAGCGGGAGCAGGCGGTGCTCGGCGCTGCCCTCGCCCGGACGGGCGAGCTGGCCGCTGACGGCAGGTTTGCGGACGCGGCCCGCGCTTTCGCCGGTTGGCCCTTCAACGACGACGAGATCGCAGTGGCCGAGCGGTCCGGCTACTTCGAAGCCGCAGGGCGTTACGTCCCGAACCTGCTCAGCCTCCTCCAGCAGTCGGCGGAGTACGAAGGTCCCACCGCTGATGACCCGGCCGTGCTCGGTGCGATCTCCGCCCCGGTGGTGGTGTTGCACGGCTCGCACACGAGGCCCTTCCTCATCGCCAGCGCGCAGTACGTGGCGGACCACGTGCCCCACGCGCGTGTGCACCAGATCCCCGGCGCGGGGCATGTCGCCCCTCTGACCCACCCTGAGGCTTTCGCCGAGGCACTCATCCAGTTCTTCGACCGGAAGGGCCGACAACCGGCCTGACCCTGCTCGCCTGCCCTCCTTTGACGTCGCTCCCCGACGCGGCTGCCCCGAGGCTGTCAGCGGGGCCGGGAGATCAGGGAGTTACGCCACCCGGCTTGAGGTTCTCCGAGATCGTGTTGAGGCTCGTGTGAACCTTCTGGCCGTTCTGGTGGATCGCCTCGGCCAGCGTCTGGAACGCGGTGGCGGCGTTGCCCGGCCACTGGCTCCCGATGCCGTTGACGGTGCCCGTCAGGTGGCCGAAGAGGCCGGTGACGGCACCGGGCAGGGACGCGGGGTCCGCAGGGGCCGGCGCTGCGGCGTGGGCGGCTGGAGCAAAGGTGACGCCGCTCACGGCGGCCGCAGTGACGGCGGTCAGCACAGCACGCTTGATGATCATGACTGGTTCAACGCGGCCGTACCGCCGGGGTTACGGCCACGCCGCCCCTTCAGCCCCATGACCGCGCCGTGCGGGCGTAAGACCGCCGGTCAGCGGGCAGGGGGCAGGGGGCAGGGGGCACCGTCGCGGCCTTCTGGGTGTGTCGGAAGTGCTCTGACTCGGCAGCCGAGTTCGGCAACTGGATCGCTGGGCGATCCGCGGCGGAGCCGGCCGAACCGTTCACCTTTCGGGGTCGGCGCGGACCGTGTGCTCCGGCTGGAGGACGACTTCGTGTGCGTCTTCTGCGGCAGCGATCTGCCGGAGGCGTGGAACGTGGATCCCACCGCGTGATGGCCGAGGGGCACAGCCACTCCTTGGCGGCCGCGACGAGGACGGTCGCCTGGTAGCGGACCGCGCGCAGCTTCTGGCGGGTGCGCGCTGGGGCGGCCTCGTCCGGGATCGTGGAGGGGATTGCGCGGCGGCGCAGGCAGGAGGCGCGGTTCGAGGGCGAGGTCGCGCACACGGCCCCAGGTGCGGCTGGACGGCCGGCGCACACGTCGTCGTCACATCGTGCGCATGAAGTTAACGTCCGGAAAATTGAAGGGAGTTGGGCTTCCAGGGTCTGCTCTACGCGCGTCATCATGAGGGGCATGAGAATCCCCCCACGCATATCGGCCATCGGCGGCGCCGCCGCCCTCGCCTGGACCCTCCTCCTCGGCGCCCCGGCCGGCGCAGCCGTCGCCCCGGCCTCCGCCTCCGCCTCCCCCTCGGCCTCGGCCCCGGGCCTCTCGGCGGCTGCCGTCGGCAACATCTGCTACTCCAGCCTCCCCTCCCAGGCCCACGACACCCTCCGCCTGATCCAGCAGGGCGGACCTTTCCCGTACCGCCAGGACGGCAGCGTCTTCCAGAACCGCGAAGGCATCCTCCCGGCCCACGCCCGGGGCTACTACCACGAGTACACGGTCAAGACCCCGGGCAGCAGCACGCGGGGTGCGCGCCGGATCGTGACCGGTGAGTCGTACCAGGAGGATTACTACACCGCCGACCACTACGCCTCGTTCAAGCTCGTCGACCGCGGCTGCTGACCGAGCCACTCCCACCAACCCCCGGTCCGCGGCCGGTCGCCCCACGTCAGCCGGCCGCGGACCGGGCAGGATGGCGCCCATGACACTCGACGCGTGGGGGAAGCCGGTTCACGGCTGGGACTTCCTGGGCTACAACCGGGCGGCGCCCGTAGACCTCCTGATCCGGCTGCTCGACATCGAACCGGGCTTCCTGTGGCGGGAAGACCTGCCGTCGGCCGTCATCGACGCCGCGGTCGTCCACCCGGACCCGCACGTACGCGGCCTGGTCGTGGAGGCGCGGCACGAGCTGACCGCGGACCAGTGGGGGCGGCTGCTCCGGGCGGAGACGAGCGGCGCGCGGCGGGCCCTGTTCGTGGAGAGAGCCGTGTGGGCGCGTGTGACGCTGCCCGCCGCGGCGTACGAGGCGCTCGCCGCCGACGGTTCGCCCCTCGTCCGGGCCGGGGCCGCCCGGCTGCCCGGACTGCCCGAGCCGCTGCTCCACGCTCTCGTCGGCGACCCCGTTCCCGCCGTCCGGGCCGCCGCCTGCGCCCCCGCCTGGTCCCGCCTCTCCCCGTCCGTACGGGAGGGACTGCTCACGGACCCCGACGAGCACGTCCGCACGGCCGCTCAGCTGCGTCACCACCAGGACCACCCGGTGGACGAGGCCGGCTTCGCACGGCTCGGCGGCACGGAAGGCAAGGCCCTGGACTCCTGCCGACTGGAGCCCGAACTGTCCGCGCGGCTCGCCGTCCACGAGGATCGGGACGTACGGGAGAGGCTCGCGGAGAACGCCCGCCTCGACCCGGCGGCCGTCGCCGTCCTCGCGGAGGACGAGGACGAGTGGATCCGGCACGCCGTGGCCGTCCGGGCCGACCTGACCGAGGAGCAGCGGGCCGCCGTACGCGTCACCTTCGAACCGCACGACGGGCGCCCCATGGTCCTGCCCTGGGTCGCCGCACTCCACGACGACCCGGAGGCCATGCGCCGGCTCGCCGCGTCCAGCCATCCGTACGTACGCGGCAGCGTCGCCCGCGCCCGGCACCTGCCGCCCGATGTCGTCGAACGGCTCGCCCGCGACGAGGACCGGGTCGTACGGCTCTTCCTCGCCGAGTCCTGCGACGACGCGCCGCCGGAGATGCTCCTGGAGGTCTGGCAGTGGTGGACCGGCAGCTTCACCTTCCCCGGCCGGCCGCGCACCCACCCGAACTTCCCGCGCACCGGACTGCTCCGCTACGCCACCGATCCGAATCCGAGGCTGCGCCGACTCGCCCTGGACGACGCGGAGTCCACGCCCGAGCTGGTCGAGGACTTCAGCCGGGACGAGTCGGAGGAGGTACGGCAGGACGCGGCGCAGGACCCGCGGCTCACCTCCGCCGCGGCCGTCCGCCTGCTCGACGACCCGGAGGAATCGGTGCGGGTCCGCGCGGCCCGGAACCCCGCACTCCCCCAGGACGTCCTGCTGCGGCTGCTGCGGGACAGGAGCACCGCACGTGACGCGGCCGCGAACCCCGCCCTGCCCGTACCGGTGATGCACCGCATGGCCGACCTGCTGGCCGAACCGGTCGCCGAGACCTCGGCGGGGACGGCGGCTGCATCCACGCGCTGAACGCTCACGCCACTCCCGTCCCCGCGTTCCCGAGGGAGCGTCGCTGTTCGCGCCGGCCGGTACGACTGGGCGGTCCCCCGGGCCCTGTGCACATACTGGAACGAGGGGACAATTCCGACGTCTGAGCGCGGAAGCGTGCCGCCGAGGAGGCGAGCGCACATGACAGTGGAGCAGTTGTCACGGGTCGACAAGGGTTTCCTGGCTCAGGTGGAGGATGCCAGTCGGCGCTACGCAGCCCGAACCGCGGAGCGTGACGGCCATCGGGAGGCGCTCGAGCAACACGGCATCCTGTATGCCGACAGCCGGGAACGGGTCAACAAGCGGCTGGACCGTCTGGGCGTCGACTGGGCCATGGCCACAGCGGTCGAGCGGACACCTGCCACCGCCACGACCGGCACGAGCCTGGATCTGGACCGCGAGTTGGTCAGCCCCGACCTGCTGGTGCTCGAACGGTTCATGGGCCGCAACGATCTCATCGGAATCGACTACCTGGAAGGCGGTTTCCTCGCCTCCCGCTCGGTCGGCCGCATCACCGTCCGGAGTCCCGACTCGTCCCACCACGGCACCGGTTTCCTGGTGTCTCCGTCCTTGCTGATGACGAACAACCACGTACTGGGCTCGCCCGAAGAGGCGGCGGCCGGGGTCGTCGAGTTCAATTTCCAGGCAGGCCTGGACGGGCGGCCGAACGTTCCGGTCGTGTTCCGGCTCGATCCACACCGCTTCTTCGTCACCCACCGTGACCTCGATTTCACCGTGGTCGCGGTCTCGGAACGCTCCCGAGACGGTCAGCCCCTGGCGTCCTTCGGGAGACTGCCGCTCAAGGAAGCCCAGGGCAAGGCCGTCATCGGCGAACTCGTCAACATCATCCAGCACCCCAACGGCGAGCCCAAGCAGCTCGCCCTCCGGGACAACCAGATCGTGGACGTGCTGGACGACTTCCTGCACTACTCGGCCGACACGGCGCGCGGCTCCTCGGGTGCTCCGGTATTCAACGACCAGTGGGAGGTCGTGGCACTGCACCACGCGGGTGCCCCGCGCAAGGACCGTGACGGCCACGTGCTGGCCGTCGACGGGACCCGCTGGCGTCCGAGCATGGGCGAGCACCGGGTGGACTGGAAGGCGAATGAGGGCGTGCGGGTCAGCCGCATCCTCGGCATGATCCAGCAGTTCCCCCTGTCCGGCGCCGCCGCGGCGCTGCGGACGGAACTGTTCGCGGCCGGCTCGTCCCTGCACCCGCACCCCGTGGAGATCTCGCCGCCGGCGGTCCTGACGGACCGGGCGACGGACGGGGGTGCCGAGCAGCGCGCCGCGGCAGGATCCGGATCCGTCCGCTGGAGCGTCCCCCTGCACATCAGCGTCAGCCTCGACTCCGACGCCGTGCCGCCCCGGGCCGAGCCACCTGCCGCGCCACCGGTGCACCGCGCGGCCGCCCCCACGTACGCCGGGTCGCCGGCCGGGATCGGAAGCATCGACGGTCAGTCGCCCGCCGAGCGGGACCTGGCAGCCGCCCTGGTCAACCTCGCGGCTTTCAGCGCACGCCCCTACTACGACGAGGCCGCGGACCGGACGGCACGCGACGCCTACTACGCGGGCATTCACGTCGGAAACCCCACAGCCCTGCGCCTCGCACTCACCCAGCGTCTGGAGTCCACGCACGAGCGCCGGCCGGCGTACAAGCCGATGCGTCTGCTCTACCCGTGGGTGGACAAGCAGCCTGACGAGAAGCTCCACGGCATCTACTCGGGCAAGGGCTTCTCCCCCGAGGAGCTCATGGAGGCCGACGCGGCGATGGAGGCCGCCCGGATCGGACGCTGGCAGGAGTTCATGCTGCACGAGAGTGCGCCCGGCCCGGAGGCCATCGAGGCCGAGCTCGACCTCCTGGAGGCGTCGCTGCCCTTCAACTGCGAACACGTCGTGCCCCAGTCCTGGTTCGCCAAGAAGGAGCCGATGCGCGGAGACCTGCACCATCTCTTCACCTGCGAGCCCCCGTGCAACAGCTTCCGCGGAAACATCCCCTACTTCGACTTCCTGGACTTCGAAGAGGTCATCATGCAGGGCTGCGGGCGCCGGGAGCCGGAGAAGTTCGAGCCCTCGAAGGGCAAGGGGCCGGTCGCCAGGGCGACCCTCTACTTCTTGCTCCGCTACCCGGGCAAGATCGGCGACGAGGCGCGCGAACTCCAACGGGGCCGCCTCGAGGTGCTGCTGGACTGGCACCGGGACCATCCGGTGGGCCTCTACGAGCAGCACCGCAACGCGGCGATAGCCGAGATACAAGGCAACCGCAATCCGCTGATAGACCACCCGGAGTGGGCCGAGCAGATCGACTTCGCGGGGGCGTGGCCCTGACCTGACGGTCCCGTCGTGGAGGTGGTGGCCGGATCCGGACGCTCCGTTTACTTGCGTCTGTGAAGATCGTTCTCCTCGGGGGATTCGTCCTACTCATCGCACACAGGGGGGCCGCCTTGAGCGCTTCCGATACACCGCGTTTCTCGCTGCTCGGGCCGGTCCAGGCCTGGCAGGGCGAGGAGCCGATCGCGCTCGGGCCGCCGCAGCAGCGGTTGCTCCTGGCCATGCTCCTGGTGCGGCGGCCGGGGGTCTGCGAGCTGGATGAGCTGATCGACGGGATCTGGGGCGAGAACAGCCCCAGAACGGCCGTCGGCACGGTCCGCTCGTACGTGTACCGGCTGCGCCAGGCGGTGGGGACGTGCCTGGCCACCGAGGGGCGGGGGTACACGCTCGGCGTACCGGACAGCGCGGTGGATCTGAGCGTCTTCGAGGCCGAGGTGACGCGGGCCCGCGCACGGGTGGCCGCCGGGGACCTCGGCAGCGGGGCCGAGCTCCTGGAGCGCGCGTTGCGCCGGTGGCGCGGGGTGCCGCTGGCCGGCCTGCCCGGCCCGTTCGCCCGGATCCAGCGGGAGCGGCTGGCCGAGCTGCGGCTGTCCGTACTGCTGGAGCGGCTGGAGTTGGACCTGGCGCGGGGACAACATGCGCGGCTCGTCCCCGAGTTGTCGGTGCTGTGCGCGGAACACCCGCAGCACGAGAGGCTGCGGAGCCTGCGCGCCACGGCCCTGGAGCGGTCGGGCCGGCCGGCCGAGGCCCGTGGGGTGCCGGCGTCGGTGACCGTGCCGGTTCCGGTGACCGTGCCGGTTCCGGTTGCGGAGCCGGTTCCGGCGCAGGTGCCGGTGCCTGCGCCTGTGCCTGTGCCGCAACCGGTCGCACTTACGGTGGAGAGCGCGAGGCCCGGCGCCGGGGGCGGCTCGCGCCGGGGCCCCGTACCGGTGGCGGCGGCGCAGCCGAGCGGCGAAAGCGGAGCCGCACCTGCCCAGTTCGCCGGCGCACTGCCGCCTCCCGCTCAACTCCCGTACACCACGAGTGATTTCACCGGCCGCAGCCAGGACACGCAGGACCTCCTGCGCGCACTGCGCCCGAACGGCGCCGAGACGGTGGTGATCTCCGCCGTCGGCGGGATAGGCGGCGTCGGCAAGACCACTCTCGCCCTGCACGCCGCACACCTGTTGCGCGAGCACTTCCCCGACGGGCAGCTCTACGTCAACCTCTTCGGCGTACGGGAGGATCCGGCGCGGCCCGACCGGGTGCTCGCCGCCTTCCTGCGGGCCCTCGGCGTCCTGGACTCCGCGATTCCGGAGCGCATCGAGGAGCGCGCCGCCCTCTACCGTTCCCGGCTGGCCGGGCGCCGCGTGCTGCTCGTACTCGACGATGCCCGCGACATCGCGCAGATCGAGCCGCTGCTGCCCGGATCGTCCGCCTGCGCGGTCCTGGTGACCAGCCGCAGCACCCTGCCGGAGCTTCCTGCCGCACTGCGCATCCGGCTCGACGTGCTGGCGACGGCCGATGCCGTGACCCTGCTCGGCCGGATCCTGGGCGAGGCACGAATCGCGGCCGAACCCGCCGAGGCCGCGGCCCTGGCCGAGCTGTGCGGCGGGCTCCCGCTGGCGCTGCGGATCGCCGCTTCCCGGCTGGCGACCCGGCCGGGCTGGTCGCTCGCCGCATTCCTTGAACTGCTGGAGGGCCGGCGCTCCCCCTTCTCCGCCACGGCGGGCGGCGAGGACGGGGTGGAGGCCTGTTTCCGGCTGAGTTACGAGCTGCTGGGCGCCTCCGAGGCCCGGCTGTTCCGGCTTCTGGCGGTGCCCGAACAGGAGGACGCGGACGCCGCGGACGCGGCGGCACTCGCCGGGCTGACGCAGGAGCGGGCCGAGGAGCACTTGGAGCGGATGACCGACCTGGGGCTCCTGGAATCCCCTGCTCCGGGCCGGTACCGCTTCCACGACCTCCTGCGGGCCTTCGCGCGCGCCCGCTCGGCGGAGGAGGACGGCCCGCGGGACCAGGCGGCGGCCCTCGCCCGGCTCTGCGACCACTTCCTGGCATCGGCCCGCAACGCGTACGCCGTCGAGCGTCCCGGCCATCCGGTGGCCCGGCTGCTCGTCCCCACCGTCTCGGAGGGCACCGCCGCCTCCGCACCCGGGCAAGGACAACGCCTGTTCACGGCGCGGCACCAGTCCGTCCTCGCGGTCGCCGTGCAGACGGTCCGGGCCGACCCCTCGTACGTGGCCCTCGCCGCCGACCTCGTCCTCGCCCTCGACCCGGTGCTCGACGGCGCCTTCCTCTGGAGGGCGATGGTGGAACCAGCCCGTCTGCTGCTGACGGTGTCACGCGAGCAGCGGCAGACCCGGGCGGCAGGCCGTCTGGGGTACATGCTGGGCGGGGCGCTGTACCAGCTCTCCGAGCTGGACGAGGCCGAGCGGGTCCTGCGCGATGCGGAGCGCGATGCGCGTGACGCACGGGACGCGGAGGTCCTGACGGAGATCCACAACTGCCAGGGGCTGGTGTGGTTCGGGCGGGGCGACCACGAACGGGCGCTGACACTGCAGCGGCAGGCCGTCGCGACCGGTGAGCTGTGCGGCAACGGGTGGGGCGCCGGCAACGCGCGCATCTGCTGCGCCGTCACGCTGGCTTCCGCCGGGCGGCTCGACGAGGCGGCCGAGTACGGCCGGAGCGGCCTCGCCTCGGCACGGGCGTCGGGAGACGTCTTCCGGCAGATCTACGCCCTGTACGCGCTCGGCGGCATCGCCCGGCTGCAGGGGCGGCCCGACGAGGGGATCGCGGGTCTGCGGGAAGGTGCGGAACTGGCCGCCCGCCACCACTACTCCGCCTTCGAGGTGTTCCACGTGCTGGAGGAGACCTTCTGCCACCTCGCGGCCGACCGGCCCCGGGACGCGGTGAAGACCAGCGAGCGGGGTGTGGAACTGGCCCGCGCCAAAGGCTGGTTGTTCGCGGAGGCCCGGGCGCTGCGGCTGCTCGGCACGGCGCTGGCGGCCCTCGGAGAGCGCGGCCCGGCGCGGGAGCACCTCACGCGTGCCGTCGCGCTCCTGGAACCGCTCCGGCCGCCCGAGGCGGCGGAGGCACGCGCCGTCCTGGACTCCCTGTAGGGCCCGGCCGGGCCCCTTTCCGCGGCCGGGCCGTGCCGCCCGTTGCGCGGCACCCATCGATCACCCACGCGCTGTTGATCGCCTTCCCCCACCGTGGCGGAGCAACGTCGAACGGGGAAGGGAGACCACGGATGCAGGGAACGACCAACCGCATCACCGTGACCATCCACGCCACGGATCCGCTCAGCCGGGCCGGGGTGGTCAGTCATCTTCAGCACACACCGACCGTGGAGGTCGTGTCGCGGTCCCGGGCGCGCGACGGGCTCGCGCCCGCCGCGGCCGTGGCCGTGATGCTCATCGACAGGATCGACGAGGAGTCCGCGGCCGAACTGCGCCGCGTGCTGCGCGGCGGGGAGCAGCGGGTGGTGCTCATCGCCGGCGAGCTGCGCGAGCCCGACCTCCTGACGGTGGTGGAGTACGGCGTACGGGCCATCGTGTGGCGTCACCAGGCCACCGAGGAAACGCTGGTCAAGGCCGTACGGCAGGCCGCGCACGGGGAAGGGGTGCTGCCGCCGGACCTGATCAGCCGAGTGCTGGGACAGGTCGGCCGGCTGCGCCGGTCGGAGACCGCCGCGGCCTGCTCCGGGACGGGCGGGGCTCCGATGTTCGGCATGGCACCGCGTGAGACGGACGTCCTGCGGCTCCTCGCCGAAGGGCTGGACACCCGCCAGGTCTCCGAGAAGCTCGCCTACTCCGAACGGACCGTCAAGAACATCCTGCACGCGCTGATGACCCGGCTGCAGCTGAGCAACCGGGCCCACGCCGTGGCCTACGCGCTGCGCGAGGGCTACATCTGACCGGGCCGGGCCGGGCCCTTCGCTCCGCGCCGCCGCCGCGCGGCGCGGCCGTCCGTCCGCCCCCGTCCGTCCGCGGGCATGCGCCCGCTCTCCGCCGTGCCCGTGAAGGCCCGGCCGTACAGAGGAACCACATCACATGATCCACGAGATCGACGAGGCGCTGCGACGTCTCCTGCGCCGCGGAGCGCTGCCGCAGGGGACGGGCGAGATCGCCCTCGAGGCCCCCACCCGGGAGTGGGCGGCCCGCCGCAACGCCCCCACTCTCAATGCGTACTTGTACGACATCCGCGAAGACGTGTCCCGCCGGGAGCGCGGCGCGTACGCGGAGCGGGACGAGAACGGGATCGTCCGGCGGCGACGGCAGCCGCCGCGCTGGTTCCGGCTCTCCTACCTGCTCACGGCCTGGACCGCGCGGCCCGAGGACGAGCACCGCATGCTGTCCGCGGCGCTCGCGGCGCTGCTGCCGTACGAGGCGCTGCCGAAGGAGGACGTCCCGAAGTCCCTGCGGCCGCTCCGTGCGGCGATCGCATTGACCGTGGGCGTTCCGCCCGCGGAGTCGCGTTCCCTCGCGGACGTCTGGTCGGCGCTCGGCGGCGAGCTCAAGCCTTCGCTCGACGTTGTGATCACCCTGCCGTTCCCGGTCACGCCCACTTATCCGGTGGGGCCGCCGGTCACCGAGGGCATGGTGGTCGCCGTACGGGGGAACACGGGCACACCGGACGACTCCCGGCCCCGGATGCACCGTACGGCGCTGCGCGGGAGGACCGGTGAGTGAGGCGGTGCACGCGGATGTCCTGCTGGGGCGGCTGGCGGCGCTGAGGGAGTTGGCGGCGGAGCTGGTCGCCCGGCGCTCGGTGGAGGATCCGGCGGCCCACGATCCGCTGCGCGGGCTGTACGTCTCCCAGGAGGCGGCGCTGCGCGCGGGATCCGGCGACGGGCCGGACTCCGGGGTGGTCGTGGCCGGCGCGGTGGCGGCGGCGTGGCGTGAGCCCGACGGCGGGTCCGGCGGCGGGTCCGACGGCGGCTCCGGCGGCGGATCCGGCGGGGCGTCGGACCGGCTGGGCGCCCTTGTACGGGACTTCGGGCTTTCGGCGCTGGACCTGCGGATCCTGCTGGCGGCCCTGGCCCCCGATGTGGACCGCCGGTTCGAGCCGCTCTACGGATACCTGAACGACGATGTCGGGCGGCGCCGGGCCTCGGTGGCGCTCGCCCTCGAGCTGGCCGGCAGCGCCCCCCACCTGCCGCAGGCGCGGGCCCGCTTCCACGCCTCGGCGCCCTTGATCGCGGGCGGGCTGCTCGGCCTGGAGGACGAGGACCGGCCGCTGCCGGGGCGGGCGCTGCGGGTTCCGGAGCGGATCGTGGCCCATCTGCTGGGCGACGACAGCCTCGACGGGGAACTGTGCCGCGCGGGGGTGGCCCTGCTGGCGCCCACCACGGCGGCGCCGGGGACGCCCGCGCCGGTTCCGGCGGATCCGGCCGGTCCGGCCGCCCTGCTGGCCCGGTCGCGGCGGCCGGTCACCGTTCACCTGCGGGAGCAGCGCGGCGGGGGCTGCGCCGCCTCGGTGGTCAGGGCGCTGCGGGCGGCGGGCCGGCCGGTGCTGCTGTACCGGCCCCGGACGCCGGAGCCATGGATCGGACCCGTCCTGCGACGCGAGGCCCGGCTGCGTGGATCCGGTACGGCGGTGGTGGTCGGCGCTCTGCCCGAGGACCCCGGCCGGCTGATCTCCTCGATCGCCGCGCCCGACATCACCTCGGTGTTCACCGGGCACGAGCCCTGCGACCCCGACTGGGCGTCGGAGGTGGCAGGAGTCTCGCTGCTCGCCCTGGAGGACATCGCGCCAGGGGCCGGGGCAGGGACCGGGGAAGGGGCCGGGGCGGGAACGTCCGTCGACCGTTGGCGTGCGGAGATCCCGGGCTTCGACGGCTCGATGGCCGACACCGTCGCCTCGTACCGGCTCGGAGAGGAGCAGATCGGGGCGGTGGCGCGGACCGCTCGGGAGCTCGCCGCCTTCGAGGGCGTCGCGCTCGATGCCCGGCACGTGCGGCTCACCGCGCGCCGGCTGTCGGCGCCCCTGCTCGGCCGGCACGCCCGGCAGGTGCGGCCGGCCGTCGGGTTCGCCGACCTGGTGATGCCGGAGTCGCCCCGCTCCCGGCTGGTGGAACTGGTCGGGCGGGCCCGCCACCGGGACGTGGTCCTCGGCGACTGGCGGCTGCGGACCGGAGGCGGACGCGGCCGGGGGGTCGTGGCCCTGTTCGCCGGGGAGTCCGGCACCGGAAAGACCCTCGCCGCCGAAGTCGTGGCGGGGGAACTCGGCCTGGACCTCTACGTGGTGGACCTCTCCTCGGTGGTCGACAAGTACGTCGGTGAGACCGAGAAGAACCTCGAGCGGATCTTCGTGGAGGCGGACCGCACCGACGCGGTGCTCCTCTTCGACGAAGCGGACGCCGTCTTCGGCAAGCGCTCGCAGGTGCAGGGCGCCCACGACCGCTACGCGAACCTGGAGAGCGCGTACCTGCTGCAGCGACTGGAGTCCTTCGACGGCATCGCCGTCCTCACCACCAATCTGCGGACCAACGTGGACGAGGCCTTCACCCGGCGGCTGGACCTGGTGGTGGACTTCCCCTTCCCCGACGCCGAGCTGCGGGCCCGCCTGTGGCGCGGCGCGCTGGCCGGGGCGCCGACCGAGCCCGGCATCGAAGCCGAACTCGACCGCTGTGCCGAGGAGTTCGAACTCGCCGGCGGCTCGATCCGGTCCGCCGCCCTCACCGCGTGCTACGCGGCGCGGGTACGGGGCGCGGGGACGGTGACCGCCGAGGACGTACGGGACGGGGCCCGGCGGGAGTACGTCAAGGCCGGGCGCCTGGTGCCGGGGGAGGCAGAGGCCTGGACTGTGTGACGCACCCCGCCGCCCCGGCCACCCCGGCCACCGGCATCAACGCCCGGGCCGTCCCGTTCCGTTGACGGAGCCTCCGAGGAGGGCGTAGATGGTCCGCGTGTCGGCGACGCCCGTCACCGGCAGCTGTACGGCCTGCTGGTACTCGCGGACCCGGTCGCGGACCCTCGCGTCGTAGGTGGTCGGGGCGGCGTTCTGGCCGGCCGACGTGAAGTAGTTGACGCCGAGCTGGGCGAAGGACCGGTCCGCCTGGAGGTCGTTGTCGGAGATGCTGGCCTGCGTGGCCCAGCGCAAGGCGGCGTCGAGCCGGGTGACGTCGAAGTTCCGCGATCCGGCGGTCAGCCGGTCGTCGGTGACCCCCTGCATCCACAGGGAGGTCAGCGTGGCCCGGCCGAGCGTGCCGAGCGGGTCGGTGGCGGTCAGGGCGCGCGTCGTCTTCTGGTCGGCCATCACGGCCTTCTGGTAGCAGATGAGCGAGGCCTCGGTCGGCGCGTCGATCACCCCTTCCTTCCACTGTCCCTTGAGGGTGCAGGCGTTGTTGCCGAGGGCGGCCAGCCGCAGCTGGGCGAAGTGGACCACGACATCGGCCTGGTAGCCGGCCCGCCAGGGCGGTCCCTGCTTCGCGGCCTGCGGGCTGCCGGCCGGAGGCGGCGCTGCGCCACCCCCGGCCGGCGGGGTTCCACCGCCGCCGCCTCCCCCGCTTCCGCCCCCGCTGCCGCCGCCGGTCCCGCCACCGCCCGCGCCGGTGTCACCGCCGAGGGGCGGGCCGCCGGGGAGCGCCGGGTCCGCGGGCGGGTTGGGGGCGGTGGGCAGCGGGCTCTGGGCGCCCAGCGGGCCGGGCAGCACCGCGCCGGCCTCCGTCTTCATCTCTCCGGCGGCCGAAGCCACTTTCGGGGAGAAGCCGAACCAGAGAGCGGCGAAGGCGACGGCTCCGGCGACGAGCAGTCCTCCCACGAGCAGCGCCCAGCCGGGGAGCACGGGGCGCTGCTCGAAGTCGCCGGTGAGCTCCAGGTTCCCGGCCTCCCCCGAGCGGCGTACCGTCACGGTCGTCCGGTGTGCCTCCGGGCGTCCGGTCCAGGAGATCTGCTGGGGCCGGATCTCCAGGTCCGCGAAGACCACACGGCCCGGAGCGACTTGTACCGAGCCGGGACGGATGTCGAAGGTGAGCCGGCCGGACTCGTCCCGCGCGGTGAGGGAGGCGGTGAGCGGAGTGTTGCCGAGGTTGTCGACGGCGATGGCGGCCCGGCCGCGGAAGCGGGCAACGAGCCTCGGTGGCACCAGTTCGGCGCGCAGTTCCGTGAAGGGGGCCACGGTGACGCGGCCCTCGAGGACGTCCCGCAGCTGCGGGTGTTCGCGTGGTTCGACGAGAATCCCGTACGGGGCGGGGCCGGCGGGCGCGTCGGACGTACGGGGCGGCGCGAAGGTGATCTCGGCGGTGCCCTCGCTGCCGGGGTAGAGCCGCAGGGTGTCGGGTTCGATCCGGGCCCATCCGGCCGGTTCGCCCACGATCGAGAGCCGGTATTCCTCCACCGTGTCCCCGGTGTTGCGTATCCGCAGGCGGGCCGTGGCCTGGCCGCCGGGGTCGACGGCCACGGCGGCCGGATCGAGAGTGGTCCACATCGTCATGCGGGAAGGCTAGGTCGCGGGGGCATGCGGCCGGTGCCCGAAAGTACCGGATCGGGGGCACGTCCGACTGCCCGTACGCACATCGGAGACGCCGGCGCTCGACGCAGACCCCGGCCGGGCGGCCGGGCGGGCGGGCGGGCGGAGGGGCCGGCCTGCGGCGGTGGGCGTCAGCGGTCGGCTGTCGGCGGGGCCGGCTCCGCGTGCCGGGCGAAGAGGCGGACGAGCGGATGGTAGCGGTAGCTGCCCGAGGCACCGGGCCGCAGCAGGCCGGAGTCGACGAGTTCGTCGAGCGCATCCGCCGCCTGCGCCGCGCAGGTCCCGGTCATGGCTGCGGCCTCGGCGTGACCGAAGCCGTCGGGCGCCGCAGCCGTGCCGCTCAGAGCCCGTACGGCGGGCGGCGAAAGCAGTTCCCGGCAGCGGTGGAACCGGTCCGCGACGGCTGCGCCGTCCGCCCTCAGCTCCGCGAGCAGGCCCGGTCCGTCCAGCGACGCCAGGGCAGCCGCCGGGAGACCGGGATCCAGCCGCAGCCGCCGGCCGGCCAGGTACAGGGCGAGCGGCAGTCCGGCGCACCGGCCGGCGAGTTCGCGAAGCGCCGCGGTCTCCTCACCCCCCGGGTGCCGGGGTCCGGCGGCCGCGGTCAGCAGCTCCAGGGCGGCCCCGTCGGCGAGTTCCGCCAGCTCGAGCCGGTGCGCTCCCGGTACGACGAGGCCGCCCCCGGTGCTCGTGACGAGCGCGGCGCATCCCGGGGTCCCGGGCAGGAGCGGCAGCAGCTGGGCGGTGTCGCGGGCGTCGTCCAGGAGGACGAGGACGCGCCGCCCGGCCAGCAGGGAGCGGTACAGCGCCGCCCGGGCCTCGAAACCCTCCGGCACCGCGAGTCCGGAGACACCGAGGGCGCGTACGAGACGGGCCGGCGGCTCCGCGCTGTCACCGCGGAGGCAGGCGCGGAGCACACCGTCGGGGAAGGCGTCGCGGACGTGCCGGGCCACGTGATCGGCGAGGGCCGTCTTGCCGATGCCCGGCATTCCGGTGAGGACGGCGACGGGCACGGCGGCGGGGGCGCCGGTGAGCACCTGTGCGAGCAGGGCGGTCTCCGCCGCCCGGCCGGTGAAGGGGACGTCCGGGGCGGGCGGCGGTTCCGGTGAGAGCGGTGGCCGTGCGTCGCCGCCGGGGATGCGCAGCCGGCGCTGTTCGCGCTGCTGCCGAGGGCCGTCGGGACGGTGGGGGGCTACTGGGTGGCCGGCGCCTCCGGGGTGGCCGGCGCCTCCGGGGTGGCCGGCGCCTCCGGGGCGGTCGGCGCCTCCTGGGCGGTCGGCGCCGTGGTCGCCTGTGGACTTCAGTCGCCGGTGCAGGGCGGTCAGTTCGGGCCCGGGCGCCACCCCGAGTTCCAGGTCGAGGATCCTGCGGGTGCCCTCGTACACCGCCTGCGCCTCGCCGGCCCGGCCCGCCCGGTGCAGGGCCAGCATGAGCAGTCCCTGGGCCCGTTCGCGCAGGGGATGCTCGGCGGCGAAGGCGCGCAGGGCGGCGACGGCCGCGATGTCCCGGTCCAGGCCGAGTTCCAGGGCGCCGTGGAAGTGGTCCTCGCGTGCGTTCAGCCACAGTTGGGTCAGCCGGTCCCGCTGGGCCTCGGCGTGCGGGCCGGGCAGTCCCGCGAGCGGCGTGCCCGACCAGAGTCCGATGGCGTCCGAGAGGGTGCGGTACGCCTCCCGGGTGGCGCCGGCGGCGCGCAGCCGGTCGGCGGCAGCGAGCCCCCGCTCGAACTCGTCGATGTCCAGCAGCGGTTCGGGCAGCCGCAGGGCGTAGCCGTCGGGGGCGGACACCAGCAGGCGGGCCGGTGCGCGGGCGGGGCGGTGGGGTTCGAAGAGGGTACGCAGCCGGGAGACGTACGTGCGCAGCGTGCCCACGGCGCGCGGCGGCGTCCGTTCACCCCAGAGGGCGTCGAGGAGTTCGGCCATGGGAGCGGTCCGTCCGCGCCGCAGCAGCAGTACGGCGAGCAGGGCCCGCTGCTGGTTCGACCCGAGGGCCAGCGATGCCCCGCCGGGTGCCCGCGCGGTCATCGGCCCGAGCAGCCGAAACCGCAGCCCGGCGGCGTCTCCCGCCCCCTGCTCCTGGCCCACGGACACCCCATTCCCCCGCACAACGGTCGTAGGGAACGTTACTTCGGCCCTGCGTCGCGTGTACGGGCGGGCAGCCCGGGCTGCCCCCGACACCGTCCGCCCGACCCTCCCGACGGGGTGCCTGCGTCCGGCAAGGTCAGTCTGACCAGCGGAAACCGATCACGCCGGCGGGGAGGTCCGCCATCCACGCACACGAGACGCCGCAAGCCGGCCGGGACGACGAACACCGCTCGGCCACCCGGCGGCCGCCCGCCCGTGAGGAGGCGGTGCCGCGACCATGTGACCAGTACAGCAAGGAGATCACCGCGTGCCCACCTACCTGTCCCCCGGCGTCTACGTAGAGGAAGTCGCCGGCGGGTCCCGGCCCATCGAGGGGGTGGGGACCTCCGTCGCCGCCTTCGTGGGGCTGGCCCCCTTCGGGCCGCTGAACGAGCCGACGCTGGTGACCAACTGGTCCCAGTACGTGGCGGAGTTCGGTGACTTCACGGACGGCTGCTACCTGGCGCACTCCGTGTACGGGTTCTTCAACAACGGTGGCACGGCGGCGTACGTCGTCCGTGTCGGCGGCGCCCTGGCGGGGACGGACGCGGCCGTGGAGCCCGCGGCCGCGGCGACCGGGCCGCAGGCGGTGACCGCCGGCGAGGCCGTCGCCCTCGGCGCGTTCAAGGTGGCGGCCCTGACCGCGGGCACGGCGAGCGGCGGGGCCCTCACCGTGGTGGTCCAGGACGTGGAGGGCGACGGCGCGGCCGACCGCTTCAAGCTGCTGGTCAAGGACGGCGACAGCGTCCTCGAGGAGTTCGACGTCAGCGCGAAGAAGTCGGCGCGCACCTACGTCGTCACCCAGGTCCGCCAGCGGTCCAAGACGATCGTGGTCGAGGAGGCGGCGCCCGGTGTCCCGCAGGCCCGGCCCGAGGCGCAGACGCTGACCCTGGCGCCGCCCGCCCCCGCGCCCGCCGTCGCGCAGCGCGCCGCGGCCACGCCGGCCGCCCCGGCGGGAGGGCTGGAGTCGGCGCAGTTCATCGGCGACTCCGCCGACCGCACCGGTTTCGGCGGCCTGGAGGCCCTCGACGAGATCAACATGGTGGCCGCGCCCGACCTGATGGCCGCCTACCAGCGCGGCCTCATCGGCTTGGAGCAGGTCAAGGCAGTACAACTCGGCATGGTCGCGCACTGCGAGCTGATGGGCGACCGGATGGCGGTCCTCGACCCGCCGCCGGGCCTCAATGCCCGCGACATCCGCAAGTGGCGCATGGAGGTGGCGGGTTACGACTCCCGCTATGCCGCCCTCTACTACCCGTGGATCAAGGTCTTCGACCCGTCGAGCGGTCAGACCAAGGTGGTTCCGCCGTCCGGCCACATGGCGGGCGTCTGGGCGCGCAACGACGCCGAGCGCGGCGTGCACAAGGCCCCGGCGAACGAGATCGTGCGCGGTGCCGTCGACCTGGAGCTCCAGATCACCCGCGGTGAGCAGGACCTGCTCAACCCCGTCGGTGTGAACTGCATCCGCGCGTTCCCCGGCCGCGGGATCCGGGTGTGGGGTGCGCGCACCCTGGCCTCCGACCCGGCCTGGCGGTACCTGAACGTGCGGCGCTACTTCAACTACCTCGAGGAGTCGATCCTGATCGGCACCCAGTGGGTGGTGTTCGAGCCCAACGACCAGGCGCTGTGGGCCCGGATCCGCCGCAACATCTCGGCCTTCCTGGTCAACGAGTGGCGCTCGGGTGCGCTGTTCGGCCAGCGGCCCGAGGACGCGTTCTACGTGAAGTGCGACGCGGAGACCAACCCCGTCGAGTCCGTGGACCTCGGCCGGGTGGTGTGCGAGATCGGCATCGCGCCGGTGAAGCCGGCCGAGTTCGTGGTCTTCCGGCTCGCACAGTTCTCCAGCGGGGGCGGCGAGTTGGAGGAGTAGCCCGTGATCCCCCGGCCGACAGCCCGCCCCCACAGATGCGTACAAGGAGCAGCCCCGTATGTCCCTTCAGCCCGGTGACGCGCTCACCTCACACAATTTCGGCCTGCAGATCGACGGCGTCATGGTCGAGTTCCTCCAGGAGGTCAGCAGCCTGTCCATGGAACAGGACGTGATCGAGTACCAGCAGGTCTCGGCCGACGGCCGCCCCGTCATCAAGAAACTGCCCGGTGTGAAGAAGGCCGGGCAGTGCACGGTGACGCGCGGCGCCACCCAGTCCAGCGCGTTCACCGAATGGATCACCGCCTCCATCAACGGCGACATGGGTTCTGCCCGCAAGAACGCCACCATCATGATGATGGACTACCAGGACAATCCGGTACGCCGGTACAACCTGCGCAATGCCTGGTGTTCCAAGGTGGAGGTCAGCTCGGTGAAGGCGGGCGCCGCCTCGGCGCTCACCGAGCAGGTCACCATCACCTTCGAAGAGCTGGTCATCGAGTAATGCGGCGCCAGGGACCGGGGGCGGGGCCGGCAGCAGCGCTGGGACCCTCGCCGGACGCGCAGGCGTCCGGCGCTGCCCACGCCACGGGTGGCGGAACGGGTGTGCGTGAGCCGCTGCGCACGGAGTTCGAGTTCGAGCTGCCGCGCGGCTTCGTGGACGAATCGGGGACGGTACACCGCAGCGGCGCCATGCGGCTGGCCACGGCCCGGGACGAGCTGGTCCCGCTGCGGGACGTGCGGGTACGTGAGAACCCGGCGTACCTGTCGGTCGTCCTCCTGGGCCGGGTGATCACCCGGCTGGGCACGCTGGCCATCGTGCATGACGGGACGGTGGAGAACATGTTCGCCTCCGATCTCGCCTTCCTCCAGGACTTCTACCGGCGGATCAACGCGGAAGGGCACACCCGCGCGGCGGTCTCGTGCCCGCACTGCGAGGGTGCCTTCGAGGTCGAGCTGGCCGGGAGCCGCCTGGGGGAATCGTGACGTACGCGGCCGACCTGATCGAGGAGGAGACCGCGTACCTGGCCTACCACTTCCACTGGGACTTGGACGCGATCCTCGATCTGGAGCACGCGGATCGGCAGGCGTACGTACGGCGGGTGGCGCAGTTGACGGAGCCGTAGCGCGAGCGCGGGACCACGAGGAAGCAGCGGAAGGAAAGGGGAGGGACATGGGGCTGTTCGGGCGGCGGAGGCGCGAGCGGGTGGAGGCGGCGGGGGCGGCGGTGCCGGTGCCGGTGCCGGCGCCTGTACCCGTGCCGGCGGACGGTGGGTGGGCGGCCACGGCTCCGGTCCAGCGGGTGCTGGGAGTACCGCGGTTGACGGCCGACCGGGATTTCGGCGCGGCTCTGGCGACGCGGCAGCCCCTGGCCTTCAACGGCGGGATCGGGCACGCGGTGGTCCCGTCGGCCCCATCCGGCCTGCTGCTCGACGCCGTCACCCCCGTCCCCCCGGGCCCGGCACCGCTTCCGGTCTCCCCGTCCCTGCAACGCCTGCCGGTGGCGGGTGCGGTGGCGCCGGGTGCGGCGGTCTTGCCCCGTACCCCGGCTGCGCCGGCTGCTGCGCAGACCAGGCACGTCGGGTCGCTCCTGCCGGGCGGGTCCGTTCCGGTGGGCGAGTCCGTGTCGACTGGTGTGTCGGCGGCTGCGCCGGCTCGGCTGGGCGGCCAGATGCCGCGCGGCGGGCCGGCCCCGGTGGGCGAGCCCGTGCCGACGGACGTGCCTGTGCCCGCGCCTGTGTCGCCTTCGCAAAGCGCGTCGGTTCCGGCGAATGGTGAAGTTCCCGCGCCTGCGCAGGCTCCGCGGAAGGGGTCGGCTACAGCGGGCGCGTCTGCACCGGCTGGTGCCCCCGCGCCGACGGCTGCGCCGACCGCGCGGGGCGGGTCGCTCTCGCCCGGCGGGCCGGTGCCGACCACCCGGCCCGCATCGCCTCCCCCAGGCGGGCCGGTTCCGGCCGACAGTGGAGTTTCGGCGACGGTGCAGGCTCCGCGGAAGGAATCAGCTACGGCGAGCGCCTCCGCACCGGCTGGTGCCCCCGCGCCGACGGCTGCGCCGACCGCGCGGGGCGGGTCGCTCCCGCCCGGCGGGCCGGTGCCGACCACCCGGCCCGCATCGCCTCCCCCAGGCGGCCCGGTTCCGGCCGACAGTGGAGTTTCGGCGACGGTGCAGGCTCCGCGGAAGGAATCAGCTACGGCGAGCGCCTCCGCACCAGCTGGTACCCCCGCGCCGACGGCTGCGCCGACCGCGCGGGGCGGGTCGCTCCTGCCCGGCGGGCCGGTGCCGACCACCCGGCCCGCATCGCCTCCCCCAGGCGGCCCGGTTCCGGCCGAGGGTGGAGTTTCGGCGACGGTGCAGGCTCCGCGGAAGGAATCAGCTACGGCGAGCGCCTCCGCACCAGCTGGTACCCCCGCGCCGGCGGCTGCGCCGACCGCACGGGGCGGGTCGCTCCTGCCCAGCAGGTCGGCGCCGACCACCCGGCCCGCATCGCCTCCCCCAGGCGGCCCGGTTCCGGCCGAGGGTGGAGTTTCGGCGACTGCGCGGGCTCCGCGGGATGGGTCGGCTACGGCGGGCACCTCCGCACCGGCCGGTGCGTCCGCGTCGGCGGCTGCGCCGATCACGCCGGGCGGGTCGGCTCCGGCGGGCCGATCTGCGCCTGCGTCAGTGGTGCCTGCGCGGAGTGGGGGGCTCCGGCCCGGGCTGAGCCCGGCGGTTGCGCCGGACTCGCAGGTGTCGGCTCCGCCCGGCCGTGTTCCGCAGGCCTCGGGAGCGGCACAGGCCGCTCCCGGTCGTGAGCCTGGCACCGCTTCGGGAACGGCGCCGGCGCACCCGGTTCAGCGTCGTGCCGTCCCTGGGGCGGAGCCCGCACCGGCCGTGGTCGCGCCTCGTCCGGGCCCTGAGCATTCCCCCGGCGGAGCCCCGGGGCCGCTGACCTCGACGCCGGCGGCTCCCTCGTCCGGTGTACAGCGATCCGCGGCCGGGTCAGCGCCGGGTTCGCAGCCCTCCCCCGCCGGGTACGCGGACTCGGGTACGCCGGTTCGCTCCGCCCGGGCGGCCGTGACGCGAGCCTCCGTGGACGCGTCGCCGCCGGTCGTCGTTCCGGCCGCCGGCGTCACCGACGTCCAACGCGCTTCCCGCGCTTCCAAGCCGGGAGCGCCCCGTACGGAGATGCCGGATCGTGGGCCGAGGGTCGTGCCCGAGCCCGTGGCTCCGTCGGCGGTCCCGCCCACGTCCCGTCGCGGCGTGCCGTCGGTCGAGTCGTCCCCTGCCCCGTTCGTGACGCCGGGCACGCCGGTGCCTGCTGTTCCACGCACCTCCGTGCCGATGTCCGTCTCTTCGGACGTTCCGGCGGTGGTTCCTCCCGCCGTTGCCGTCGGCAAGCCCGTACCCGTCGTCGTACGACCCGAGACGCCGTCGGACGCGCGGGCCCTGCCCGCCGTCCAGCGCGCGGCGACCGCGCCGGCCTCGCCGCTGACCTCCGCGCCCCGGCCCATGGTGCCGTCGCGGACGGTGTGGCCGGTCGGTGCCCCAGTCGTCCCCGTATCCGTTCCTCCCCCAGGGACGGGTACGGGGACTCCCGAACCGCCGATTCCGGAAGCGCCTGCCCCCTCCCCGCCCGCGGCGGCTGCGGGGACACGGAAGCCGCTCGTACGGCGTGTCCAGCGCGCCGAGGCGCAGGGGCTCCCGACCACGGCGCGCCGGCCGCTGATCGGTGCCCCGATCAGGCCGACGCCTCCGGCATCCGAGCAGCCGCTGCCATCAACTCCTGCGCCTGCCCCCGCACCCGCACCCGCACCGATCCCGGCTACCCGCCCGGTGGCCCCGCCCCAGCCCCTCCCGTCCGTACGGATACCCGGGCCCCCGATCCAGCGGGCTCCCGCAGCTCCGGCCCTGCTGGCCTCCGGCTCCCCGATCGCCCCTGCGGGACCCATCGCCGAGCCGGACACCCTGGCACCCGCCGCGCTGCACCGGACCACGACCGCACCGGCCGGTGCGGCCCCCCTTCCGCTTGCCGTCCTCACCCCGCACACCTCGCACACCTCCCGCACACCACCCGCACCGGCCCCGACACCCCCGGCACCCCCGAACCCCGTCCCCGTGCAACGGATTCCGTCCATCCCCTCCGCACCGGCCATCCCGCCCCCGGCCGCCCCCGTGCCGGTGCAGCCCGCTCCGGGCACCCCTCCCCCAGTCACGGCAGCACCCGTACCCACCCCCGAGCCGGCCCCGCCGGCCCAGGCCGAACTCGACGCCCTCGCACGGCGCCTCGTCGCGCCGCTCTCGCGGCTGCTGCGCGCCGAGCTGCGCGGGGACCGCGAACGCCTGGGTCGCCTCCGCGACCGCTGACCGCTGACCGCTGACCGCCGCCGCCCGGCCGGGCAGCGCCCCAACCCCCGACCCACGAACCGAACCCCGAACAGAGAGTCCCGCATGCCCACGCCACCGGACGCCGGCTCCACCGTCTTCTTCAAGCTCAGCATCGACGGCCAGAACCTCGGCCTGTTCAACGGCTGCGACGGGCTCTCCTCCCAGGTCGAGGTCGAGCAGCACCAGGAGGGCGGGAACAACGGGTTCGTCTGGCAGCTCCCCACCCGTGTCACCTTCTCCACCATCCGCCTCACGCGCCCCCTGACCGCCGACACCGCCCGCGTCGCGGCCTGGATCTCCTCCCTCGCCACCGGTATCACCCGCCCCACCGCGCAGATCGCCGCCCTGCGCGCCGACGGCTCCGTCGTGGCCCAATGGGGGCTGGTGGAGGTGCTGCCGGTGCGCTGGACCGGGCCGACGCTGAACCCGGCCAGCCCGTCCGTCGCCACCGAGACCCTGGAGATCGCGCACCACGGGTTCACCGACGCCGGAGGGGTCTGACGTGCCCGCCCCCACCGGCGGCCGCACCGCCGCAGGGCTTTCGCGCGCCTCGCTCGCCATCCACCAGCCGCCCACTCGGCTCGGCGGCTCGGCCGGCGGTCTGATCGGCGAGGTCCGCTTCCAGTTCAACCCCCGCCAGGTCCAGCTGTCCCGGTCCGCGCACTGGCGCAGCGAGCCCGCCGTGGCGTACATGCGCGGCGCTCCGGCGAAGTTCACCGGCGTCGACCCGGCGCAATTGCGTGTCGAGGTCTTCCTCGACGCTTCCGGCACCCCGGGTGCGGGCACCGTCCAGAGCCAGGTGGAACTGCTGCTTTCGTGCTGCGAGGTGACCGAGCAGAGCATCGGCACCAGGGCCCCGTCCCCGCCCTGGGTGAAGTTCTCGTGGGGCTCGTTCAGCACGGTGCAGCTGACCGCGTTCGTGACGAGCGCGAGCGCCACCTACACCCTGTTCAGCCCCAACGGTACGCCGCTGCGCGCGACGTGCTCGATGGCCCTGACCGAGATCCCGACCGAGTCCAAGGGCCAGAACCCGACCTCCGGCGCGCTCTCCGTGCGCCGGGTCCACCGTACGGTCGCCGGTGACACGCTCGCCTCCCTGGCCTGGCACGAGTACGGGGACCCGACCCGCTGGCGCCTGATCGCCGAGGCGAACGGCATCGACGACCCGATGCGGCTGCGTCCCGGAACCGAACTCCTTCTCCCCGCAGGCTCGGAGCGTGCCGCATGAGCGAACACACCTTCACCACCCTCCTGCACGTCCAGCTCGGCGGCTCCCTGCTGCCCGACCCGCTGGCGGCCCTGCTGACCGAGGGCTGGGTGGACGCGAGCGTGAACGTACCCTCCGCCTTCCAGCTGACCTTCACCGACGGCGACGGCACCCTGACCCGGCTCTACCCGCAGCTCACCGTCGGCTCCCAGGCGGTGATCAGCCCGTTCACCGACGGGATCCGCGGCAATCCGCTGATCACCGGGGAGGTCACCGCGCTGGAGGTGGACACCGAGCCCGGCGGCGGCCGCCGGCTCGTGCTGCGCGGCTACGACCCCGGCCACCGGCTGCTGCGCAACCGGCGCGTCGCCGGATACCCGCAGATGACGGCCTCGGACATCGTGCGGAAGCTGGCCGCGCAGTGCGGCCTGGCGCTCGGCCGGGTGGAGGCCACCCCCACCGTGTACGAGCTGGCCACCCAGCCCGGCATCACCGATTGGGACTACCTCTCGCGGCTGGCGGCCGAGAACGACGTCCGGCTTTCCTTCGACCCCGACGGGAAGCTCGACTTCGCCCGCCTCGCGCCCGCCGCGGGCGCGCCCGCGGACACCACTCCGGCGCTGCAGAGCCCGTACGTCCTGGAGTTCGGCCGGAACACCCTGCAGAGCCGGATCGCGCTGACCTCCGCCGACCAGGTGGGCCGGGTGACCGTGCGCGGCTGGGACATGACGGCCAAGCGTCCCCTGGCCGCCTCGGCGGTGTCCGGTACCACCCAGGACATCATGGCGGACGTCACCTCGGCGCAGCTGACGGCGGCGTTCGGGAAGGCGGAGCTGGACGCCACGCGGGTCCCGTACACGACCCCCTCGGAGGTCACGCACGCCGCCCGGTCGATCGCCGACGACGTGGCCGGGTCGTTCGGGGAGCTGGAGGTGGCGGTCACGGGGAATCCGGGGCTGATGCCGGGCCGGCCCGTCGCGGTGAAGGGCGCGGGATTCCCCTTCGAGGGCAAGTACACGGCGACCGGCGTCCGTCACGTCTTCGCCTCGGGACAGCCGTACGTCACCTGGCTGACCGTCTCCGGGCGGCAGTTCCGCTCGCTGTACGGGCTCGCCTCGGGCGGCGCGGGGGGCGGCGAGCCGGCGGCGCCGCTGCCGGGGGTGGCGATCGCGCTGGTCACCAACGTCAAGGACCCGCTGCGCCTGGGCCGGGTACGGCTGCGCTTCCCCTGGCTGTCGGACACGTACGAGAGCGGCTGGTGCCGGGTCGCGCAGTTCGGCGGGGTCGGCGGGGGCGGTCTCCTGCTGCCGAACGTCAACGACGAGGTGCTGTGCGCCTTCGACCGCGGCTCCCTGGAGCACCCGTACGTACTCGCCGGGCTCTACAACGGCGTGGACAGCGCGACCCGCGAACCCGACGGGATCGCGGCGGTCGACCCGGTCTCCGGTCAGGTCAACTGGCGTTCGGTGACGGCACGCAGCGGACACACGGTGGAACTCCTGGAGCGGACCGGGGCGGCCCGCGCCTCCAGCGGCATCCGGCTGCGGACGGGCGACGGCGCACTGACCGTGCAGCTCGACGAGGCGAAGACCACGCTGACCCTCACCAGTGACGGCACGGTCACCATCCACGGCGCCCGCGGGGTCGAAGTGGACTCGGGTGGCGATCTGACGCTGTCGGCGACGGGCGCGCTGAACCTCAGCGCGGGCCGCGGACTGCACCTGAAGGCGGGCCTCGGCATGGACGTGAAGACGAGACTCGGCGTCGACGTGCAGACCCCGGGGCGGGTGGCGGTGCAAGCGATCGGCAACGTCGGGATCACCGCCGCCACGGTGTCGCTGATCGGCGTCACGACACGCAACGGGGTGCCGTTCTAGAGCGCCCGTACGAGGCGCGGGGGCGCGGGGCGCGAGGAGCGCGGGGCGCGCAGGGCGGCGGGGCGATTTTCGAACTTTGAGGGAATGAGCGGATGAGCGAGCACTTCGTCGGGGCCGGCTGGGCCTTCCCGATGCGGACCGATCCGGGCGGGGCCATCGCGCTGGCCCGCCGGGACCGTGAGGTGGAGGAGGCGATGCGACTGGTCCTGGCGACGGCCCCGGGCGAACGGCCGATGCGGCCGGAGTTCGGCTGCGCGGTGCACGACCTGGTCTTCGCGCCGGCCAACGACGCGACGGCCGGGCGGATCCGGTACGAGGTCCGCACCGCCCTGGACCGCTGGGAACCGCGGATCGAGGTACGCGAGGTGACGGTGACCCCGGCGCCGGACGATCCCACCGTGCTGCACATCGACGTGCGGTACACGGTGCGCGGCACCAACAACCCGCGCAGCCTCGTCTTCCCCTTCTACGTGATCCCCGCCGAGGGCGGCGAGGCGTCGGACGCGGACGCCGCGGCCGCCGCGGACGCCCCCCACTTCACGACCGGCTCCCCGGCCCCCAGCGAAAGCGGACGCAACTGATGGCCTTGCCCGCACCCCGGCTCGACGACCGGCACTTCCAGCAGTTCGTGGACGACGCCAAGCGGTACATCCAGCGGCGCTGTCCCGAGTGGAGCGATCACAACGTGTCCGATCCGGGCGTCACTCTGATCGAAGCCGTGGCCCACATGGCCGATCAGCTGGTCTACCGGCTCAACCGGGTGCCGGAGAAGAACCAGTTGGCCTTCCTCGACCTGCTCGGCATCACTCTCTTCCCTCCGTCGGCCGCCCGCGCCCCGGTGACGTTCTGGCTCTCCGCGCCCCAGCCGGAACCGGTGGTGCTGCCCGCCGGGACCGAGGTGGCCACGGGCCGCACGGAGACCGACGAAGCGGTGGTGTTCGCCACCGAGAGGGATCTGACGCTGGTCCCGTGCACCCTTTCCCACCTGCTCTGCCAGGGGGCGGGGGCAGCACCCGTCGACCGCACGCAGGAGGTACGGGCGGGCGTGGACGTGCCCGTGTTCACCGAACTGCCCCAGCCGGGCGACCTGTTGCTGTTCGGTCTGTCGGCGGCGCTTCCCGGCTGCGCGGCGGTCCTGCGGGTGGACAGCCGGGTCGACGGCGTGGGAGTGGACCCACGCCAGCCCCCACTGGTGTGGGAGGCGTGGACGCCCGACGGATGGGCGGGGTGCGAGGTCTCTTCCGACTCCACGGGCGGCCTCAACCGGCCGGGTGAAGTGGTGCTGCACCTGCCGTCGGGGCACGCCCTGTCCCGCCTGGGCGGACTGGAGGCCGGATGGGTGCGCTGCCGGGTGACGGCCGCCCGGCCGGGACAGCCGTTCTACACCTCCTCGCCGACCGCACGGGACGCGGACGCCTTCACCATCGGGGGTACGGTCACCGCCTCGCACGCCGAGTTCGTGCGCGAGGAGCCGCTCGGCGAGGCCGAGGGCGTGCCCGGACACCGGGTGCGCCTCGCACACGTACCGGTGGTGGGCGAGGTACTGCTCGACGTCTCCGACGGCGCGGGCTGGCAGCGGTGGCGGCAGGTCCCCGACTTCTCGGCCTCCGCTCCCGGGGAGCGGCACTTCACGCTGGACGCGACGACCGGCGAGATCGCCTTCGGCCCGGCGGTGCGGGAACCCGACGGCTCGCTGCGGCAGTTCGGCGCGGTCCCGGCCAAGGGGGCGGCCGTACGGGCGACCCGCTACGGAGTGGGCGGCGGCCGCGGCGGGAACGTGGCGCGGGGCGCGATCCAGGTCCTGCGCAGCTCCATCCCGTACATCGGACACGTGGAGAACCGCGAAGCGGCCCGGGGCGGGGTCGACGGGGAGACGGTCGAGGAGGCCCGGCTGCGGGCGCCGATCGCCCTGCGCGCGCAGGAGCGGGCGGTGACCGCGCGGGACTACGAGGAGCTGACCCGGCGGGCCGCCCCGGAGGCGGCCCGGATCCACTGCCTGGACGCCGGCACGGAGGCCCCGGCCGACGCGGCCGCCATCGGGGAGAACGCAGTGCGCGTTCTGGTGGTTCCGCAGGCCGTGACGGACCGCGGCGGCCGGCTGCGCTTCGAGCAGCTGGTACCGGGCGACGAACTGCTGTCCCGGATCACCCGGTTCCTCGACGAGCGCCGCCCGCTGGGGACCCGGCTGGCGGTCGGGCCGCCCTTCTACCAGGGGGTGACCGTGGTGGCCACCGTCCACGGCTACCGGGCGGCTACCGCGGACCTGGTACGGGAGACGGCACTCGACGCCTTGTATTCGTACCTGGATCCGCTGACGGGCGGATCGGACGGCCGGGGCTGGCCCTTCGGCCGGTCGCTGCGGGCGGGGGAGATCTTCGCGGCCCTCCAGCGGGTGCCGGGCGTGGAGCTCGTCGACGAGGTCCTGTTGCATCCGGCCGACCCGCTGACCGGACGCCGCGGCGACGCCACGGACCGGGTCGATCTCGGTCCTTCGGCGCTGCTCTTCCCCTTCGACCACCGCGTCCGCGTGATCGAGGCCCTGTGAGCGGCGACCGCCGCCCGAGCGCGCGCGGCGCCCTGGACGGGCTGGAGTCGCCGCGTCCGCTGGGTCTCGCGCTGCCCGCCGTCTACGCGGACGACGATCTGGCGCAGCGATTCGTCACGGGGCTGGACGCGATGCTGGCGCCCGTGTTCAACGTACTCGACTGCCTGGAGGCGTACTTCGACCCGGCGCTCGCACCGGCCGACTTCGTCGACTGGCTCGCGGACTGGGTCGGAGCGGAGCTCGGCGGCGATGAACCGGTGGAGATGCGCCGGCACGCCGTGGCCACCGCGACCGCCCTGCACCGGCGGCGTGGAACCCGGCACGGTCTGGCCGAAGCGGTGCGACTGTGCTTCGGGGTGCCGCCCGAGATCACCGAGAGTGGGGGCGCCGCCTGGTCGGCCAGGCCGCTCGGGCCGTTTCCGGGCGACCCGCGGGCGGCGCTGCACGTCGCCGTACGGCTGCGGGACCCGCGGCCGCGCGACCGGCACCGGCTGCACGCCGTCGTCGCGGCGGCCCGGCCGGCGCACCTGCCCTTCACGGCCGAGGTACTGGCCGCCGTCCCGCTCGACTCCTTTGTTCCGGAAGGGAACTGACCACGATGCCCGAATCCCGGACCACTGCCCCCTGCCCGGAGTGCGCCGCTCCGTCACGTACGACGGGCCAGTCCTTCTGCGACTCGTGCGGCGCCTTCCTGCGCTGGGACACGACCGGCGCCGGCTCCTCGAGAGCGGAGGAGCATCCGGCCGAGGCGGCCACCGCGCCGCTCCCGGTGGTGACCGCGCAGCCCGCCGAGGGGCCCGCCGGATCCCCTTCCGAGGCCTCCCCGTCCCCCTTGGTGGGTGACTCGGGGGCCGGTGACTCCCGGGCTGACGACTCCGCGGCCGGTGACTCCGGGGCCGGTGACTCGGGGGCCGACGCCGCCCGCGCGCTGCTCGTGCCCGTACCGGCCGCCGAGGGGGCCCACGGGCCGGCCGAGCGGCCCGGTGGCGTCCTGCCCGGGCGGCCCGAGGCGGCTCGTCCGCACGTACGGTCCCCGCAGCCGGCTGCGGCGGCCCAGCAGGGCCCGCCCTGTCCGGCCTGTGCCACGGCCAACGCACCCCACCGTTCCTTCTGCCGTTCGTGCGCGGCTCCCCTGGGTACCCGGCCCGAGGCGGCGGGCGAGGGCCCCTTCGCGGGCCAGCGGCCGCCGCTGCGCCGGGAGCGGCGCAGGTGGATCGTGAGGGCCGTGGTGGTGTCGGCCGTCGTCCTGGTGGCGGTGGGTGGCCTGATCGGGGGGCCGCCGGCCGCTCGCGCGGTCCAGGACCACTTCGCGAAGCGCGTCGCGGTGCGCCCCACCGCCTGGAACGCCTCCCACTCCGCCGACGGCCGCGGCCCCGAGCTGGCCTTCGACCACTACTCCAACACCTGGTGGGGTACGGGGTACGCCGGCGACTCCAACGGCCAGCACCTCCAAGCGGACTTCGCCCAGCCCGTGGACCTCCTGGCAGTGCTCATCACACCCGGCACTTCCAAGCGCCCCGGCCAGGCCGCCGACCAGGCCCGCCCCCAGGAGGTGGACCTGCTCGTGACCGACTCGGCCGGCCGCACCCGCACCACGCACAAGACCCTCAACGACGGCGGCGTCCAGCGCGTCGACCTCCGGGGCCGCGACACGGTGTCGGTGCGCATCGTCCTGCGCTCGGCGTACGGCAGCGGCCAGGACCGTCAAGTAGCCGTAGCCGAAGTCGAGTTCTTCGGCCGCTCCCGCACCTGACGCGCCGTCGGCCGCACGCGGGTGACGAAGACGTGATTCGCGAGAGGACTGCAACCTCGCGGGCGGCGTCGGCGAGGAGTGCGGCGGCCTCCGGCGAGGACGCGGCAGCGGCCCGCCGTGGCTCCATCAGGCCCAACGGGCCGAAAAGGCACGGACCCAGCGAAACCGCCTCGGGTCCGCTTGGCTCCAAGTCCGTTTTCCACGGGGATTGTTGATCACCTATGCACCGTCACCTACACTCGGCACGGACAGAGCCGGCCGGGTCCGAGCGTGCCACACTCGGGATCACAACTCCCGTTGCTGATTCAGGATTTGGCACCGGCAAGCGAACACCACGACATGGGGGACAACCATGCGCATGAAGCGCGCCCTGGCACTCTTGGCCGCCACCGCCGGCCTCACCCTCGGAATGGCCACCCCTGCGAGCGCGTACGCGTGCCAGACCGGCTATTTCTGCTTCTACTACAACTCCAACCAGGCCGGCGCACGGTGGATGACGGACACCAATTACGCCAACCTCGCGGGAGAAACCTTCAGCACGTGGGCCGCGGGAGAGGGCGAGCCGGTGAAGAACAACGCCGCATCCGCCCAGAACGCATCAAGCTACTGCTACAGGGTTTACTACAACTCGAACTACGCCGGCCCGTACGACACCGTCACGGCGTACTCGTCCAGGAACCTCGTGAACACGTACAACAACAACGCTTCCGTCCGAAGCATAATTTGCTGAGCATTGCCGCCCGGATCGAGGAAGGGTGTTCTGCCACCGCAATCGCGGCGGCAGAACACCCTTCCTTGCTGTCAGTAGAGGGATCCAGTGAAGTTGATTTCCCCTTCCTCCAGAGCGCGGGCGGGCATGGCAGCACTCCTGCTCCCGCTCCTCGCCGCATGCTCGGCCGATGCCGGGGAAACTCCAGGTCGGGCCGCGGTGCACCAGCTCAACGACAGTAAGGCCCTCACGCTCCCCCTGGACGAGTACTTGCTGACGACAACCGACCTGGACGTACTCTCCCAGGGGCGCGACTCCCTCATGCAGAGGTGCCTTGCCAGACTGGGCGCCCCCTATACGCCCAAAGCACGGGAAAACGTCAAGATCGAAACCAACGAGCGCCGCTACGGACTGGCCGATGCGGAACTCGCAAAGGAACACGGATATCACATGCCCGGCGGAGAAAAACCCGCCGAAGATTATCCACCATCAGTGATTCCGCTGATCAGGGGCGAGATATCCACCCACAACGGCACTCCCGTACCTGAAGGCGGGTGCGCAGGCGAAGCGCAGAGAGAACTTCACGAGGCTGAGATGCAGAAGGGCCTGAGCACTGCCCAGAAGCTCAACATGGAAGGTTACGTGAAGTCACAGAAGGATCCTGCGGTGACAAAGGCGAGCGAAGAATGGTCACAATGCATGAGTGAATCCGGACACAAATATCCGGATCCCCTCTCCGCAATAAATGACCAAGAGTTCAGTGGCGCGACGTCCAGCCCTCACGAGAAGGAAGTCGCGCTCGCCGACGTGCTGTGCAAGCGGAGAGTCAATCTGATCGGCGTATGGGCCGACGCTGAAAGTACGTACCAGCAGGCAATGATCAAGTCGAATGCGAGCATTTTGGCAGAGCATCTGCTCGCCAAACAGAAGACCATGTCACTCGCGAGGACGGCCATCGGCCAATAGGGGGCCGATGGGGCAGGGCGCAGTGGCCGGTGGTCGGTGGCCGGTGGCCGCGATGACTCTCTCGGCACCCGGCCTCGACCGACCGGTGCGCAGGTATGCCGGGGAGGTCAGGGGGTAGGCGCACGGTCCAGCTTCCATCAGCGGGCCGGGTACCGCAGCCCGGCACCGCCGCCGGTTTGCTGCACGAGGCCACCGTCGAGGCCGTACGCGGCGAGGCGCAGGAGTCGGCACGACCGATTCGGCAGGAGAGTGTCATGGGTGACGATCAGATGGCTGATGACGTGTACCAGCCCACGGGCACCAACGAGGAGCAGGAGGACGCGGCGCCGCTGGACCTGCAGAACGCCGTGGACGAGCGCACCTACGACGACATGCTGGACGAGGGCTACTCGCCTCCGGAAAAGCCGCTGGGCGTGACGAAGCACGGCACGACCGCGGCCGAGCAGCACGAGGGCGAGTCGCTGGACGAACGGCTGGCTCAGGAGGTCCCCGAAACGGCCCAGGACCCGGGCGACGGTCTGGGCGATCTGCCCGGCGGTGAGGGAGAGCCCTTGGACGCCGAGATCGGCGGGGCCCGCGCCGGCCGTCTGACGGCTCCGGACGAGGGTGCGCACACCGACACCACCAAGGAACTCGTCGCGGAGGACCACGGTGTGGACGGCGGGGCGGCGAGTGCGGAGGAAGCGGCGATGCACGTCGTCGAGCCCGAGCCCGGGCCGGACGAAGGCGAGTAACGGAGCGTACCGCACGCCACACGCACCGTCGCCACCGTACGCGTCGCCCTGGATCACGGTCCGGTCTCCTACCGGCGGGCGAGGGCGAAGGCTGCGCCGTCCCGGCGGACCTCCAGCGCGCCGGAGCCGCCGAAGTGGGCGGGAACCACCAGCTCCCGGTCGTCCGCGGCCCGTTCGAGGATCCGCCTGCGGGTGGCCACCGCCTGATCCGCGTCCAGGCAGAAGCAGCTGTTGCAGGTGGGGCGCAGGATCTGGACGGGGCTGTGCAGGAGGTCGCCGACGAAGACCGCCCGGTCGCCGCCGGACGCGAGGCGCACGACGCTGGAGCCGGGGGTGTGGCCGGGGGCGGACTCCAGGGTGAGGTGTTCGTCGATGCGGTGCACGCCGTCCCAGAGGACGGCCTGGCCGGCCCGGTGGACGGGCGCGACGCTGTCCTCGTAGATGAGCCGGTCGTCCTGGCGCAGACCCTTCGCGTACCCGTTGTCCGGGCCGAAGTGGAATTCGTCGGCTGCCGGGATGAGGTACTCGGCGTTCGGGAAAGTGGGCACCCATGCCCCGTCGACCTCGTGGGTGTTCCAGCCGACGTGATCGGCGTGCAGGTGGGTGTTGACGACGGTGTCGACGTCCTGTGGACGGATACCGGCCCGTGCGAGTCGTGCGAGGAAGTCCCCCTGCCAGTGGTGGAACTGCGGGGAGTCGGGGCGCTCGCGCCCGTTGCCGACTCCGGTGTCGATGAGGACGGTGCGGCCGGCGCTGCGCAGGATCCAGGTCTGCAGGGCCATCACCGCCATGTCCCCGTCCGGTTGCCAGTGGTCCGGGGCCAGCCAGTCTTCGTTGTCCTTCCATACCTCCGGTCCGGATTCCGGCACGAGGGCCCGGGCGGGGGCGAACGGTCCCGCCCATTCGGTGATCCGGATGACCTCTACGTCCCCCAGCACGATGCGCTGGGAAGTCTCGCTGTCGGTGTGGGTGTCGGTGTCGGTGTCGGTGTCGCTCTTCATGGTTTCGACCCTAGGAGGGGCGCGTGAGCCTCTCAATGCCCGATCGGCTCAAGGGAATACGAGGACGTCTCATCTACCCTGGCCCGATGGACGTGGTGAGCGATGCGATCTCGGCCGTGCGGATCGGGCGGCCCTCCTCGAACCGGGTGCGGGTCGGCGGCCGGTGGTGCACGCGGCTCGCCCCGTACGACGGCGCCGGGTTCCACGTCGTACTGGAGGGCAGTTGCTGGCTGCTGCCCGACGGCGGCTCCCCCGTCGCGCTGCGCGCCGGTGACGCGGCGCTCCTGCCGCACGGGACCGGGCACGTCATCGCCGACGGCCCGTCGGACACGGCGGCGGTGGAACGGGCCGTGCCGTTCGAGCGGTTGGCCGGCCTCCTGGCGGAGCGGCCGGCACAGGACGACGGCTCCGGAGCGGTGGAGATGCTGTGCGGCAAGTACCGGCTCGACCGCAGCCGTGTGCACCCCTTGATGGCGGAGCTGCCGGAGGTCGTCCACCTCCCGAACCGGCCGGGTGCCCATCCCGAACTCCGCGCCGCCATCAGCTTGCTCGGCCGCGAGCTGGACGGGAGGCGGCCGGGCGCCTGCATCGCGGTGCCCAGCCTGCTCGACCTCCTGCTCGTCTACATGGTCCGGTCCTGGATGGAGGAGGCCGGCACCGGGGCGTGGCCCGCCGTGCTGGGGGATCCGGTGACCGCCGCCGCCCTGCGGGCGCTGCACTCGGACCCGGCGGCTCCGTGGACCACCGAGCGCCTGGCGGCCGAGGCGGGGGTGTCCCGGCCGACGCTGGCACGGCGTTTCGCCGCGCTGGTCGGGCGTCCGCCGATGGCGTACCTCACCTGGTGGCGGCTGAACCTCGCCGCCGCTCTGCTCCGGGACACGGCGGACCCGCTGGCGGCGGTGGCCCGCCAGGTGGGGTACGGGACCGCGTACGCGCTCTCGCACGCATTCAGCCGCGAGCTGGGGACGACTCCGGGGCGGTACCGAGCGCGGGCGCGGGCCCTCACCACCCCGCACTGAGCCCGCACTGGCCGGGCATCCTCCCGCCCCGTCATGTCGGCCGCGGGTGACCGCGGGTAGGCGTCACCGATCCCGATCCCGGTCCGGGTGCGATCCCGGTCCCGGTCCGGACTTCCGTGCGTTGTCGCTCGAGCACGCGCAGGCCCGCGCCGCACAAGCCGCTCGACGGTCTTCGGGGCCATGCGGCGGGCGGGAGGCCTCCGGCCCCGCTCAGTGGGCTCTCTAGGGGCGGGCGGGACGGTATCGGGAACCTGCTCGCCGATTCCATTGGAGGCTGGCCCATCCGGCCCGTGCCCGAACCGCACGTGGAGGCACAGCCCGCGCCCCGCCCGCCCGTACGGGCCCGCCGGGGCACGGCATAGGGGCTCCTCTCTGACGCCGTCGCGAGCCCCGTTTCTGACGAAAGGTCATGCGAGCGATGATTATTGCGGCAATTGCAGACAGTGCTCCGGGAACTGGAAACGACACGACGATCCGCCGGATTTCAGCACACCTGTCCCGCTTGGGCCATGAAGTGCGGCTGGTGGAATCCAGTGCCCTCCCGGAGGTCCTCGCCGACGGGGTCGGGGGGCGGAGCTTCGATGCGGCGATCGTCACCCACGCCGTGGCGGCGGGTCAGATCCGGCGCAGCCTGAACGTCCCGTACATCCTCGTGTTCGGCGGCACGGACCTCAACGAGTTCTCCCTGGATCCCGCCCATCTCGCGGTCATGACCGAGGCGGTGGACGGTGCGGACGCATTGGTGGCGTTCAACGACGACTTCGTGCTGCGCTGCATGGCCCTGTGGCCGGACACCATCGGGAAGCTGTACGTGATTCCCCAGGCGGTGGATACCGACCCGTCCGATTTCTCGCTGAAGAACCGGCTCGGCCTGCCGGACGATTCGGAGATCTTCCTCCTGCCGGCGGGGCTCCGCCCCGTGAAGGACCCCCTGTTCCTGACCGGATGTGTGGACGAGTGGCATCGGGAGGACCCCCGCGTGCGCCTGGTCATAGCAGGCGTCTCCTACGACGGGTTTGAAGAGATCGTGCGTCGCCGATGTCTCAGGCACAGCGGTGTCCACTACGCCGGTGCCCTGAACCGCCGGGACCTGCACGCGGCGATGCGGGAGGCCACCGCCGTGCTGAACACCTCGATCAGCGAGTGCAGCCCCAACGCGGTGCTGGAGGCCATGCATCTGGGCGCCCCGGTCATCGCCCGGGACATTCCGGGCAACACCTGCCTGGTGGCCGACGGCATCACCGGCTTGCTGTTCCACAGTCCGGACGAGTTCAGAAAGCAGGCGCAGAGGCTGTTGGAGGACCGTTCGCTGGCGGCCGCCCTGGCGGGCAACGCCCGCCGGATGATCGACAGCAGGCACAGCCTCCCTGACGAGGCCGCCGCGTACGCGCGGCTCCTCGAGCAGGTGGCAAGGAGGAGCGTCCATGCGTGAGACGACGACTGTCCGTCTCCCCGGTCGCGAACTGTTCGTGGAGGCGTTCGGTGAGGAGGGGGATCCCGTGCTCCTCCTGGTCTCCGGCACGGGTGCGTGCATGCTCGCCTGGGACCGGGAGTTCTGTATCCGGCTGGCGGCCGGCCGACGGCGCGTACTGCGCTACGACGGACGGGACACCGGGCGTTCGACCACCTGCCCGCCGGGCTCACCGGACTATGACCTGCATGATCTGGCCTCGGACGCGATCGGCATCCTGGACGCTTACGGTGTCGGCGAGGCCCATCTGGTCGGGCTGTCCCAAGGCGGAGCCGTCAGCCAGCTGATGGCGCTCGCCCATCCCGGCCGTGTGGCATCGCTGACGCTCGTCTCCAGCAGTCCCGGCGACGCGGATCCCGAACGCCCGACCTTGCCGCCCACACCGCTGGAGACCCAGCTCGAACTGCACAACGCGCCCTGGCCACAGTGGTCGGACCACAGCTCGGTCGCGGATTACCTCGTGTTCCTGGACCGGCTGCACGCCGGATCGGGGCGGGACTTCGACGAGGACGCCTCCCGGGACCGGGCGCGCAGGGTGGTCGGGCGGGCAGGGAACATCGAGTCCAGCCTGACCAATCACTACTACGTGGAGCCTGTCGCTCCCTGGCGGAGTCGTCTGCCCGAGATCCGGGTACCCGTGCTGGTCGTCCATGGCGCGCACGACCGGCTCCTCCCCCTGGAACACGGCCTGGCCCTGGCCCGGGAGATCCCGGGCGCGAGGATGCTGACGCTGCCCTCGGGCGGTCATGGTCTGGACCCCGGAGACTGGGCTCCCGTCATCAGCGAGATCCTCGACCACACCCGTCCCGCCGCAGAAGGGTTCCACCCGCATGCTGCTGTCTGCTGAACCCGACATCCGTCTGTCCTGCGACGCGCTGCTGTTCGACATGGACGGAGTGCTGGTCGACTCCCTGCCCACGATCGAGCGCCATCTGCGCGACTGGTCGCTGGAGCACGGCCTGGATCCGGCGAAAGTGCACGAACTGTCGGGCGGTCGTACCACCCGGGAACTGGTACAGCTCGTGGCGCCCGGCTTGGACGCGTCCGCGGAGGAGGCCCGGCTGCTGGTCCGTGAGGTCGAGGACACCGCGGGCATCTCGGCGTCCCCGGGGGCGCGGAGCCTCCTGGCGGATGCCGGGCCCTGGGCAGTGGTGACCTCCGGACGGCGCGTGGTGGCCGAAGCCCGCCTGCACGCCGCGGGCCTGCCCGTACCCGACGTACTGGTGACCGCCGATGACGTGACGGCCGGAAAGCCCGACCCGCAGGGCTATCTTCAGGCGGCCCGCCGCCTGGGCGCAGCGGCCGGCCGGTGCGTGGTACTGGAGGACGCGGCGGCGGGGCTCGCCGCCGGTGCGGCGGCCGGGATGACCACCATCGAGATTCGCCTCGTGCCGGCCGCCCGGCCCCGCCTGGGCGACCACCTCCTCACCGGCCTGGACGCCCTACGAGTCGTGCGGTGACGGACTTCGCACGCTTGCGCCTGGTCTACCTGGTCACCGGTGTGGTCAACGCCCAGTGGGGGGCGTGCCTGCCCGCCCTGGACGCCCGGCTGGACCTGGGTGAGGGCAGGCTGGGCGGGATGCTGCTGGCCATGGGGCTCTCCGCGATGGCGGGCATGACCGCGGCCGGGCACCTGGCCGCGCGTCCGCTGCTCGCGTGGGCCGCTCCCGCCGCCGCCCTGGCCCTCGCCGGCCCGGCCCTCGCGGACGGCTACGGGGCCCTGACGGTCGCGGCCGGGGTCCTCGGGCTGCTCCTGGGCGGCCTCAATGTCGTGCTGACGCTGCACGCTGCCGCTGCCGAGCACGCCCACCAGCAGCCGATCATGTCCCGACTGCACGCCATGTGGACCGTCGGCGCCGTGGGCGGGGGCCTCGCCGTCGCCGCCGCCCTGCAGGCCGGTGTGGGGGTGCAGGCGGTGCTGACCTTCAGCGGACTCGCTCTGGCCGCCGCGATGGGCGTTCTCACCTTCCGGGCCGGGCCGCCCGTTCCGCGTCCCGCCGAGTCGGGCTCCACCGCCCGCCGCAGTCCCCTGCTGGTGGTGGCCATGGGGCTCCTGGGCGCGGCGGCATTCCTTACCGAGGGAGCCGCCACCGACTGGGCCGGGGTCCATGCCCGTCGGGTTCTCGACGTCACTCCGGCCGTGGCGTCCCTGGCCTATACGGCCTTTCTCACGGCCATGACCGCGGTGCGCCTCGCAGGCGACCTCCTCAGCTCCCGCCTGGGTCCGCGCACGACGCTGCGGACGGCGGGGCTCGCCACCGCGACGGGACTGCTGCTCGTGATCTCCTCATCCGCCATGGGCCCGGTCGGCGCCTATGCGGGATGGGCACTGGCCGGTGCCGGGATGGCGCTGATCTGGCCCGTCCTGGCCAGCACCGCCGGCCACGGGACGCCCCGCCAGCTCTCGACGATCACCACACTCAGCTACAGCGGCAGCCTGGTCGGCCCCGCCGCCATCGCCGCCATCGCCGCCTCCACCTCCCTGCCCGCCGCTCTCGCGCTTCCCGCGGCGCTCGCCGCGCTCCTCGCGCTGACCGGCCCCTGTGTCCTTGCCGCATGGATCAGCACCACACCCGCCGCGGGGCGACGGCGAGAACTGCTCGAACAGCGTTGAGAGTCCCGCCTCGGGGTTTCCCGAAGGACCCCAGCCGACGCACGGCTGGGGTTCCTCGATGCGGTGAGTACCGGTCAGCGCTGCAGGGTCAGGACACCCGGCCGGTACGGGAGTTGGTCGTAGGGGCCGTTCGCTGTGGGGGACTTGCCCTGGTAGAGGAACTGCAGGTTGCAGGGGTCGATGGTCATGGTCTGGTCGGGGTTGTTGCGGATCAGGTCACCGTGACTGATGTCGTTGGTCCAGGTGGCACCGCTGTTGGCCTTGCCCGCGAAGGGGTTGCTCTCGCCGGTGGCCTGCGGGGTCCACGAACCGCTCAGGCTGGAAACCGTGAACGAGCGGAAGTAGCGCCCGTTCGCACCCTTCGCCTCGACGATCATGAGGTATTGCTGCTGGCCCTGCACCTTGTAGACCTGCGGCGCCTCGAACAGGTTGGCCTCGGTGTCACTCATGACCGTCGTGTACGACGAGCCGAAGCTGCCCGGGAAGTTCCCGATCGGCATGCTCGCCCGGTAGATCTTGCCGTTGTCACCGGCGAAGAACAGGTACATGTTCTGGTCGTCAGCGATCAGGGTCTGGTCGATCGGGCCGGTCGGGGAGCCGGAGATGCTGCCGGTGAACAGCGGCTGCGGCGCGGACCAGCCGTTGGGGTTGGCGGGGTCGCTCGACGTGCGGTAGATGAACGGCCACGCACCCCACTGGTACGCCAGCACCCAGATGTTCTTGGGCGCGAAGTAGAACAGCGTGGGCGCCACCGTCTTCTGGCTCATCCCGGTCTGGCCGGCCGACGCCATGTCCGACCAGTTCGTGAAGGGGCTGAACATCATCGAGCCGTAGGACGACCCCGCCGCGCTCGACGCGTAGACCAGGCGCTTGCCGTTGTGCATGACGCTGGTGAAGTCCTTGACCGCGGCCCACCCGTTCGCCGGCTGTGCCAAGGCGCCCGTCGACGTCCAGCGGTACGTCGAGGGAAGCGCACACGGACCGCCCGCCGGCGGGGGTGTCGTCGGGGTCGACGTCCCGGGCAGGCCGGTCCACTTCTGGTTGCCACCGGTCCAGCAGGAGTGCAGCTGGATCTTGGTGCGGTTGGCGGTGCCCGCGCCGACGGCGTCGAGGCACAGCCCGGACTGGACGCCGGCGATCGTGCCGTCGGCGTTGAGCTTCCACTGCTGACCGGCGCCGCCGTTGCAGTCGCCGATGACCACCGCGGTGCCGTTGCCGGTGCCCTTGGCCTTGGCCTCCAGGCACTTCTTTCCGTACACCATCAGCTGCTTGCCGGAGGTGTACGTCCAGCGCTGGTTGGCCTGTCCGTGGCAGTCCCACAGCTGCGCCTGGGTGCCGTTGACGGTGGAGAAACCGTTGATGTCGATACAACGACCGGAGCCGACGCCCTTGATCTCCCCCGTACCCGTCCCGCCGGCCGTGCCGCCCGTGGTACCGGGGGCGGCTTTGAGGGCCTTCATGACGGCGGTGTAGGCGGCCTTGGGTTTGCCGTTCTTGTCGAACAGCAGGGGGCTTTCGCCGCTGCGCCAGGAGTCGCTGTCACGGACGCCCCATACCGTGATGCCGGTACAACGGGCCACGGACAAGCAGGCGTTGACCGTGCCGGCGTAGTGGGTGGACGACGCCTGGGCGATGTCCAGCTCGGTGATCTGGACGTCGACGCCCAGGGCGGCGAAGTTTGACAGCGTGGCCTGGAGGCTGGACGGCGGGCCGCCGGCGCCGAAGTGGCTCTGGAAGCCGACGCAGTCGATGGGCACCCCGCGGGACCTGAAGTCCTTGACCATGGCGTAGACGCCCTGGGTCTTGGCGTCGGTCCAGTTCTCGATGTTGTAGTCGTTGTAGCAGAGCTTGGCCGCGGGGTCGGCGGTGCGGGCGGTGCGGAACGCTTCCTCGATGAAGCCGTCGCCCAGCACGTCCTGGAACACCGAGCTGCGGTGCTTGCCGCTGCCTCCGTCGGCGAAGGCCTCGTTGACCACGTCCCAGGCGTAGATCTTGCCCTTGTAGTGGGTCATCTGGGTGGTGATGTGGTGGTTCATCACGCTGCGCAGCGTGTTCGCGTCGCCGATGGAGCCGACCCACGACGGGAGTTGTGAGTGCCAGACCAGGGTGTGTCCGCGCAGCCGCTGGCCGTTCGCCGAAGCCCGGTTGACGATCTTGTCGGCGGCGCCGAAGGTGAACGTGCCGCGGGACGGTTCGATGGCGTCCCACTTCATCTCGTTCTCCGGGGTGATCATGTTGAACTCCCGGTCCGCGATCGCGGCGTACGTCGAGTCACCGAGCCTGCCGGCGGCCACCGCGGTACCGAAGTACCTGCCCGAGGGTGCCGCCTGCGTGCCCAGGGCGGCGGCTCCGGCGGAGCTGGGCAGGAGCGTCACGACACCGGCGATCACCGCTGTGGCCGACACTCCGATCACCACGGTGCGGCGGCGCCGGCCGAGCCGGTGCAGGCCCTTCATGATTCTCCTCGGGGGCCGCGGGTCACCGTGGGTGCCGTGGTCGTGCGCGCATCGGCCGGTACGGCCTGATCCGTCGCGGGTCGGGTGCGGTGCAGGACCCGGGCCCGTTCCTGCGTACCCGTCGCCCGGGGGTCGTGGGTGTGTCGCGTCATTGGTACGGCTTTCTTCAAGGGATACGTCAACGGTCACGTGTGGGGAACTGCCGCGCCGCACTGGCGAGCGGCGGGAAAAACACCCCACGTAGTGGAGGCTTCCGAACGCGCGGTCTCGTAACGGAAAAGTGGCGCCGTCCGCACGATGGCCCGGTGATGCATCTCGCAGTCAAAAGGCGTTACGCCCCGCCCCGCTGCCTGGTCGTCCCTGTTTTCAAGCCCAGGGCCGGCGCATGACGAAGGAAGCCTGGTCGGCGAAGGCCCGAGTGCCGTCGGATCCATCGAGCCAGATGCCACCGTCGCGGTGACGCAGGACCGATCCGGGATAGTTGTGCGCGTGCAGGGTCACCGACCCGGCGACCGCCCCGGCCTGCGGACAGAAGGTGGCGTCTTCACGGAACAGTTCGCTGCCGTCGTTGCCGCTCAGCCGTAGCCGCAGGTCACGATGGCGCAGATAGCGGCCATCGGCGGCGCGGAAGGTGACGCACCGTGCGTCGGCCAGCCCCCCGATGACCGTGAAGGTGACCCGCTGCCGCGTCTGCGCGCTGCTGGACGCGGAGGCCGGGCCGAGCGTCGCGAAGTCGCCTGCAGAGGTGAGGTACAGGGCTGGGTCGACCACGGACTCCAGCATCTGCGCGCCCAGCGGAACGGTGACCGCGACGGCGGACGGACTCGCGGGGGACGGTCCGGCCGGCGTGGTGGCGCGCGAGGGGCTCGGCGTGGGACTGCCGACCGTGGGAGCGGCGACGACGCCGGGCTCCCGGTGCGCCGGTTCGGGCCAGGTCGCGTAGATGGCGGTTCCGGTGATGAGCACCGCGCCGGTGGCGAGGGCCACCAGCGGTTGAGCGGTCACTGCGGAGAGTTTGCCGATCAGCGCGGTGTGCAGACCGCCTCCCCCGGTCGCCGCCGCCGTGCCGAAGGCGACGTGTGCCGTGGCCACCCCGGCGGCACTGGCGACGCCGGCGGCTGTACCCGACAGCAGGCCCTTGGCGGCCAGCGCGGCGACGAGCCCGGCCGGGACCGCCAGCGGCGCGAGGCCGAGGAGCAGCAGTTCGGCCGGAACCCGTTCCGTCGACGTCGCCGCGCAGACCGGGCATCCGCGGGTGTGCCGCGCGATCCGCTTGCGCCACACCGATGTACGAAGACCGTCCCAGCCGGCGACGGTCTCGTCCAACTGCGGACAGCGCGGGTCGGCCTCCAGCGCTGCGACGATCGTCCGGCTCAATTCCAGTTGCTCGCGCATGCGTTGCAGGCGCACTCCGGCGTGGGCGACCGTAAGCCCGGCAGCGGCGGCGATGTCGTCACGGCTCAGTGAGCCGGCGCCTTCCTGCCACCACAGCGACAGCATCACCCGGTGGTCCGGGTCGAGCCACCGGCCGGCTTCGACGACCTGCCGGCGCTCGTCCGACATCCGCAGACGCAGGATGGTCATGTCCTCGGGTTCGGCGCCGGCATCCGGTATCCGGCGTGCCTCATCGATGACCGCGGTCCGGCTGGCGGAGGCGCGTTGCCGGTGCCGGTGGGTACTGATCTGGCGGATCGTGATGGACACCAGCCAGGACCGGAAGCTCTCCGGGGTGCGCAGGGCAGGCAGGTCGCGCACCACGCGCAGCAGGGTTTCCTGGACGACGTCGTCGACGTCGGCATGTCCGCTCAGCGCGCGCCCGACGATGTTGTAAACCAGCGGCAGGTAGGCGGCGATCAGCTCCTCGCGCGCCCGGTCGTCACCTGCCTGCGCCGCGGCGACCAGCCCCGCGTGGTCCGCGTCCATGAGCTCCATCCCCACCTCCCTCAGGGGCGGCGATCCGCCGAGTACGGCGCCACACCCTGGTGTCGGCAAGGGTATGCGGCCACATCCGGTGCCTCGGGTCACGGGTCGGGCCCTCGCCGACTCGGAGGGCCCGGTACCACGCGTCGTGCTCACCGGGGCTACCGCCTCATGTAGTCCTCGCGGAGGGCGTCGAGGATGTCGGCGGCTTCCGGGATGCCGGCCGCGCGGCAGCGGGCGGCGGCCGTCGCCAGGCGGGCCGCGGCCTCCTTGAAGCGGGCGAGGCCGTTGCCCTCGATGAGGGCCGCGATCCGGACGGCTTCGGCGCGCGGTACCTCGCCCTGTTCCCCGCCTTCCTCATGGGCGGCGACGGCGGCCTCCGCCTCGGCCAGGGCCTGCTCGAAGCGTTCTGCCTCGGCGAGGACGCGGGCGCGGCGGTAGTGCACGTTGCCGCGTTCGTACCAGGCGGCGAAGTCGTCGGTGTCCTGCGGTACGGCGGCCAGGAGCGCGTCGGCCTGCGTCAGGTGGTCGAGGGCCGCGTCCAGGCCTTCGGGTCCCCTCGCCCGGAGAGTGAGCCGGGCGAACTCGCACATCATGTGAATGATCAGGGGCGGGTTCGGTGCCTCGGCGTGCGCGGCGACGGCCCGCTCGTACGCCGTTGCCGCCGCGTCCCACCGGTCGGCCATCGCGAGGGCGGTCGCCGCCTCCGCCGCCACCAGAGTCAGGACGGGGCGGTCGTCCTCCCACGTGGCGACGGCGTCAGCGAGCCGCAGGAACTCCTCGGCCGCGGGCAGGTACTCCCCCAGTTCCCGCAGTCCGCGTCCCAGGGTCAGGCGGGCCTGGGCAAGTGCCCGCTCGTCGCCCGAGGCCGCGGCCTCACCGGCGAGTACGGATTCCAGGATGGCGACGGCGTCGGCCTGTCGGCCGGCCCGGGCCAGCACGTCGGCGAGCTGGAGCCGTACGTCGGTGGCCTCGTCGTGCGCACCGTCCTGGTCGAACCGCGCGGCCGCCTCCGACAGGTGGCGCACTGCGCCGTTCACGTCGTCGAGGTGCGAGGCCGCGTGCCCGAGCAGGGCGTACGTCGGGGCCACCGCGAAGTCGGTGTCGTCGTACCGGGCCGCATCGGCGAGTGCACGGTGCAGGAGTTCCACTGCCTGGTCCGGCTCCCCCTTGCCGAGCATCAGCTGGGCGAGCAGGGCGCGCGGGCGCGAGCCGCGCCAGGGCCGGCCTGAGGCGTCCACGGCCGTGAGGGCGGCCCGCAGATCCTCCTCGGCGCGTTCGGAATCACCGCTGCGGGCGGCCAGGTCCGCGGTGAACTGCAGCGCGTTGGCCACATGGTGGGGCGCCGACAGGCGTTCCGCCTCCGACCGCAGCGTCCCGGCGCACTCCTCGAAGCGTTCCATGGCGGGGACCGAGGGCTCGGGCAGGGTTCCCGCCACTTCCTGGTAGGCGGCGAAGGTGGCGGCGTAGAGCACGGTGAGGTACTCCAGCTGGACATCCGAGGCAGCGGACGTCAAGGGGGCTTCCGCCTTGAGGAGTTCGGCCTCGGCCAGGACGGCGTCGAGGCCGCTGCGGGCCGCCTCCTGGTCGGCGTCGTCGGAGGCGCTCAGCCAGGCAAGGCCGCGGGCGCGCGCGGAGAGTGCGTGCCAGGGCATGCCCAGTCCCTCGTACAGTTCGGCGGCCCGCTTCAGCTCGGCGGCACTTTCCGCGTCGCGGTCCTCCTTGCTCAGCCGGAACGCACGCTGCTCGGCGAGCTCGGCCTGCAGCAGTTCCTCCGGGCCGAGTTCGTCGTCGTACGTGGCGCTTCCGTCGGCGAGGCGCTCCTCGATACGGGTCCAGAGCCGGCTCTCTCCCGGATGCCCGGCCAGACCCAGACGGCGTGCCTCGCGCACCAGGGCGACGAAATCCTGGGGGACGTCCGCTGCCATGGCGGAGACGGGGGCGGCGGTTGCCGTGGCGTTCGCCGCGGCGGGACGGGTGGGGAGCGTACGCAGGCCGAGCGGCAGCGGCTCCACGAGCAGCGGGCGCTGCGCGAGGCGCCTGCGGCGCGCGTCCCCCACCGCCGTGGTGGCGTTGCGCGCGTCGAACGCCGTGGTGAGCCGCTCCGCTTCGGCGCGGACGTGGGCGAGGAGTTCGCCGGCGGTCCAGTTGCGTCCCGGCGGGCCGGCGACGGCCGTGTCGGTGTGACCGTCCTCGGCGAGGCGGGCGAGCAGCACTTCGGCGCCGGTGAGGAAGCCGAGACGGGCCAGGGGTGCGCCGGTCGCCTCGAACAGGGGGCGGTTCTCCGCGAGGATCTCCAGCCCCCGTCCCTCGTTGCGGGAGAGGGCGCAGAATTCGAGGTGGAGGCCGACCTCGTCCAGCATGCCGGTGTTGCCCCGGACCAGGCGGTAGCCGGTGAGGTGGTGGGAGCGGGCCTCGTCCGTGCGGCCGGCGCGCAGCAGTGGCAGGAGGGAGCGCGCCTGGCTCATCTGCGGTTCCTCGGTGCAGCTCATGCCCCCGCCGAGAACCGGCTGCCAGATGTCCAGCGCTCCGGCGTCGTCGCCCGCGGTCAGCCGGTGCTCGGCGAGGTGTCGGGTCTCGCAGGCCTCGCAGTCGCTCAGTTCGGTACGGGGGCGGGTGGCCCAGAGGTCGTAGGCGTCGGCCAGGCCTTCGCCCGTGTGGTGCGCGACGTGGTAGCGCATCGCCGCGACCGGCTGCATGCCGTGGCCGGCGTCCTGGTAGCGGGTGCGCATCTGCTCGATCCACGCCCGGATGGTGGCCAGGGGCATGTCGGGTACCTGGAGCAGGGAGGTCGTCACCCATTTGAACCGCCAGAAGACCTGGTGGGCCTCCCACTGGCTGAAGGCTTCCGGGGCGGTGTCCCAGAGCCCCAGCACCTGGGCGAACACGACGGGCGACTTGCGGTGCTCGCCGGTGTTCTCGTACGCCGCCATCAGCTCCAGCAGGGCGGTGACGAGGACGTCGGGCTTGTTGAAGGGTTCGGCCGCCGCGACGATCTCCTCGGCGGTGATGGTGCGCTGCAGGCCGTGGGGGCGGTCGTTGTTCTCGCGGAGCGCTTCGACGACGGCCTCGGGGGTGTCCAGCATCTACAGTTCCTTCCGGGGCTCGGAGCCGGGTGCCGCCGTACCGGGGTGGTGCATGGCGTGGGTGAGCAGGCCGATGAAGGCCCGGTTGAGCAGGGCGCTCTCGCTCGCGCGCAGGGGGCGGCGGCTGAGGAGCAGGGCCTGGCCGTAGAGGGCCTCGGCGGTCGTGACGGCCAGCCCGCGCTCGGTGATGGTGATGGCCTGGCGGACCAGCGGGTTGAGGTGGTTCAGGACGAGCTGGGCCCGCGGGGTCTCGTGGCGCAGCGAGCCGAGGATGTCGGCCCACAGGCCGTCACTGTCGGCGGCGAGGCTCGAGCGGGTCCGCTCGTGGCGGGCGTCCCGGTTGTCCAGGAGAAGGGCAGGGGCGGTGACGGGCTGAAAGTCACGCAGGACGACGTCGCAGTCGTGGACTCCGATGGTCTCGCGGGCGACGGCGAGGAAGGCCGCCGCGCGCAGTTCGGCGGAGGGGTCCACGGCGTCGAGGTGGGCGGTGACGGTGGCCGGGTCGAGGTCGGTGACGGTCGTGCCGGGACGGATCTCCGGGAGCCGGTGCACGAGGTCGCGGTCGTAGGTGTAGCCGCCGTTGACGACGCCGAGTCCGGCGGCCGAGGCGATGGGCGCAACCTGGCGGAACTCCTCGACGCTGCGGGTGACCAGCAGGGTCGGGTGCGTCCGCGCGAACTCCGCCAGGGTGACGTTGCCGTCGGTGGTCTCGAACGGCAGCCAGGGCAGCACGATGCGCAGCAGCTCGTCGTCGTAGCGGGCGAGCGCCTTGACGGCGAGGTGGTGCGTGTCGATGAAGCGGTGCAGCAGGGACGGGTCGCTGGCGGCGAGCCCGGTGAGCCAGTCGCGGATCCGGTCGCCGAGGGCGTCGCGTACGGCGGAAAGGGTGCCGTCCTCGTACAGGGCTTCGCGGGAGGCAGTCGGCCGGAGGCTGGTGGTGTCGACGACGCAGCGTACGAAGAACGCCCACTCCGGCAGCAGTTCGGGCGCCTGGTCCGTGAGGAGCATGCCCTTGAGGTGCACGCGGTGGCCGGCGCGCTGTGCCGGGCTCACGGCCGTGGGCAGGACGTAGGCGACGCCGCGGAGGCCGGCGGCCGGCAGGTCGAGCTCGATGGTGTCGAGGGGGGTGAAGTCGAAGAGGCTGCGGCAGTAGGCGGTCATCGCCTCGCGGCGCGCCAGCGGGGAGCGGTGGGACCGTTCCCACGGGGGTGTTTCGTTGATCTGGTGGGTCTCGCCGTGCGGTCCGACGACGGTGACTTCGTGGCGCAGCAGTCCGCCGTAGTGACGGGCCAGGGAGACGACCTGCTGCGGTGTGGTCCACTCGGCGTTGTCGGCGCGCGGGGTGAGGCGGACGGTGGTGCCCGGCTCGGGTACGGCCGAGGCGGGCAGGGTGCGGATGGTGTAGCGGCCGTCGGAGTGGCCGCGCCATTCGACGGCGGGTGCCGAGGGGTCGGCGGCGGATCGGCTGACCACGGTGATCTCGTCGGCGACGACGAAGCAGGCGAGCAGCCCGATGCCGAACTGGCCGATGAACTCGCCACGGGCGGCGTCGACGCCGGCACCGTCCAGGACACCGTCGGGGGTCCGCTTGGAGCTGCGGCCGATGGTGGCGAGGAACCGGTGGACATCGGCCTCGGTCAGTCCGATCCCGGTGTCCGTGACGGTGAGGGTGTCGCCGGTGCGCACCGTGATGGCCGCGGGCGCACCCGGGTCGACGGCCTGCCGGGCAGTGATGGCGTCCACGGCGTTCTGCAGCAGTTCGCGAAGGTAGACGCGGGGGCTGGAGTAGAGGTGGTGGGAGAGCAGGTCGACCAGGCCGCGCAGGTCGACTTGGAAGGTGTGGGCAGTGTCTGAGTTGGGCACCTGGCGGAGTCTTTCGGTGGGCGCGCCCGCGCGCCACGGGCGGCGTGAGCGGGTGAGCGGATGGAAGGGGTGCGCGGGCGTGCGGCGCGGTGGTGCGGGGCTGCCGGGGGGAGCTGGCTGGGAGCGCTGGCGGTCCCGGCCGGCGGGCCCGTCCCTCCTGTCGCGCCTGTCGCGCCTGTGTCTCAGCGTCCGACGGACGACTGCTGCTTGCGGTAGGCCGCCGCCGGGTCGGAGCCGTTCAGGTAGTACCAGGGGAACTTCGTCACGCGTCCGTCGGTGATGCGGAAGCACTCCCGCGCGGCGTCACGGTCCCCGGCCAGCGAGAAGGCCATCGCGAAGGTGTTGAGAACTTGGATCCATCCTCCGGCGCGAACGAAGTCCGGGTGGCGGAAGGAGTGGTCGGCCGCCTCCCGCAGGGACGCCGTGACCTCGGGGCGGCGCATGTAGGCGGCGTCCTGGCCTGCGTCGAGGGAGAGCCAGTGTTCGAGGTGGGCAATGGCGACGAGCTGGCCCAGCTGAGTGCCGGCGGGGGCCCCGAACGCAGAGGCGCGGGCGAAGGCGTGCATCTCCTCGTGCGAGCCGCCCCACTTGTCGCAGACCTGCTGCAGTTGCTGCTGGTGGGCTCCCAGGTGGTACGGGTCGCGGCGCACCGTCGCCTCGAAGCGGCGTCGCGCGGTCGTCTGCCCGACCTGGAGGCCGCGGCCGGTGATCTGGAGGCCGTACCAGGGCGAGGTCCACAGCGGCTCGCGCTCCGCAACCTCGTACAGGCACTCCTCGGCGGTACGCAGCCGCGCGTGGAAGACCTCGAACTGCTCGCGGGAGACGTCCTGGGCCCGCGCCCCGGTCCGCGCCTCCCAGCCGCAGCTGATGTGCCGGATCCCGGAAACGAGGCGGGGCAGGGCGGCTTCGGGCTCCGCTTCGAGGACCCCGGCGATCCACCGTTCCACTCCCGGGGTATCGCCGACGGCCCACAGCAGCTCGGTGCGGTCGTCGCTCTCAGGGCGCGCTTCGAGCACCTCGCGCACCGCGGCCCAGTCCGCTGCCGCGGCGGCCTCTCGCACGCGCCGGACGTCGGGATCGCCCGAGTCCTCCTGGACTCGCGCAACGGGCCTACCTGCCCATTTCCCCAGCGTGAGTCCCCATTGACGGAGCAATGCCATTGCCCCCACCCCTTGTTACGTTCGAACGGGGGAGGGCATTGATCACCTCCCGTGAGGGTAGTGACTATCACGCCGCACCGACAATCGCACAACCTTTCCCGAGGCCCTCCCCACGTCAGACGTCGGTTGCCGCGGCAGCGACGCTCCCCGCGGTCAGGTACAGAGCTCAGCCCAGTCGTGTTCACGGCCCTCAAAGATCACAAGGAGTCGCGGGGCACGAATGTCTCCGCCGGACCACATCCGGTCAGCACCGCCGACTCGCCGCGTCATGTGCTCACCGGTTGCGGTTACTGGCCCGGCTCATGACGCGTACGAGGACCGTCCCGCCGTCGCCGGGCACGGGGCGGCGAGCCGACCGAGCGTGTGCGACCCTGCATCCCTGCTCTGACCTCGGCTTTTTGATGGGCCTCGGCTCTTGCGGAGAGTGATCCGTTCGGGAATCATTCCCCGCCGTGACCCTCTTCCTCGCCGTCGTACTCGGCGTGTTTCTCCTCCTGCTCTGCCTCCTCTTCCTCACCCCGATCCACGTCGACCGCTGGGTCGGCAAGCACTTCGCGGCATCCGCGTACGGCCTTCCGCCGCGTGAAGTGCTCGACAACCGGCGCCCAGGTCCACCCCCGCCGGCACACCGGACAGAGGAGAGGCAGGCCGTCGCCGACGCTGCGCGGCAAGGGGACTGGAAGTCCGCCGAGCGGTACGTCCAGGCGGCGGGCGAGGACTGGGACGAGCGGTGGGCCCGGCTGGAGCTCCTCCAGCAGGTCGCCCGGAGGGACGACGCCTGGCTCCAGGCCTGGCGCGCTGCCCAGCCCGGGAACTGCGACGCGGCAACGCTCCACGCGAGCATCATGGTCCATCGCGCCTGGGAGATCCGGGGCAGCGCCTACGCCCACGCGGTCCCGACCTCGGACATGAATCGTTTCCGCGCCATGCTCCCGGCCGCGATCGAGGAGGCCCGGAAGGCCGCGCTGCTGGACCCCGCGAACCCGGGCCCCTGGGTCGTCATGGTCACGGCGGCGCGCGGAGCCCAGTACGGCCGGTCACAGTTCAGGCCGCTGTGGGAAGGGCTCGTCGCCCGCGCACCCCACCACTACGAGGGGCACTGGCAGGCCCTCCAGTACTGGTGCGCCAAGTGGTTCGGCAGCAACCGGCGGATGATGCGGTTCGCCCGCCAGGCCGTCCGCAAGGCCCCGGCCGGCAGCCCGCTCGCCGGGATCTACCTGCACGCCCTGAACGAGCTCGCCGACCGGTCCGCCGCTGTCACGCTGCCCTTGACGCCCATGACCAGGAGTGCGCTGAAGCAGATCGCCGCCTCGTTCGACCGTGTCGCGTCCGACGACGAGCGCCTGCCGGTCCTGCGCCACCTGCTGGCGTACTACATGCTCCAGACGATGATGTACGCGCCCGCCCTGGAGCAGTTCCGCCGGATCGGACCATGGTGCGGTGCCGAGCCCTGGCGCAAGGAGGGCAACCCGGCCATGGCCTTCGAAGCTGCACGCGGCAGGGCCGTGAAACTATCCCGGACCCGTCCCGCCCCGACCCCGCAGGTTTACGGCATGGGCAACTAGGGCCGTCTTCAAAGCCGCTTGTGAGGCTGGCTCTGAGAGCATCACGACCATGACCGATATTGATGACCTCGTGCAACGCGTTGCCACCCGGGCCGCATCGGACAGCGAGGACCTTCCCGAGCCTGTCGACGATGTGCAGATTGCGGAGGCCGAGAGGCAACTGGGCATCGCGCTGCATCCCCTGCTCGCGCGTCTGTATCGCGAGGTCGCTGACGGCGGCTTCGGCCCTGACTACCGACTGTTGCCGCTGCTTGGTCCGGGCTCCAGCGTCGTTGGCGAATACCTGACGCGACGTGAGGCGTCCGTTGGAGCGGAGAACCCGGAGTGGCCCGAAGGCGTCGTACCGATCCTGACCTGGGGCTGTGCCATGTACGCGGGCGTTGATTGTTTCAGTGAGGACGGTCAGGTCCTGCTCTTCGAGCCGAACCCGTATAGCGGTGGGTCGTGGGAGCAGTGTTGGTTCCTCGACTCTGCCAGCCTCGCGGCGTGGCTGGAAACATGGCTCGCGGGGACGGGCTGGTTTGAGGAGGACGCCTTCGACAGCGACGACGTGGTCGAGCCTCGAGCATGGGACCAGGCCACGAGCCGACTGGCCCCCCGTCCCTAGCGAAACAGCAACGCTCCGTCCCGTTGGCGGAATCCTTCGACCTCGCCGCCGGTGAACGCGCGGTGTCCGGTGCCGATATCGCGCGCCCTTCCTACGGAACCGGAGGGACGTTGCGCGGCGCCATCGCGACCGCGCCGTCGATCTTCCACTCGCCCACGTCATCGGCGAACCCGCTGTTCAGGGCGAACTGCACGGTAACCGGCCGGGAGCGGTCGGGGAGTTCGAAGGTCAGGTAGCCCAGTGCAGTGTTGCCGGGCGTGATGGTCAGCGAGACGGGCAGCCGCGGCCCGGCGGTGGTTTTGGCGACGACGTCCGCGTCGAACTGTTGTCCCTCGGCGTCGACGAGCGTGGCGCCGTTCACCGGGCTGTCCTTGTACGGGACGGTTCCGGTGTTCTTGAGCCGGAACTGGACCGAGACGTAGCGGTTCCCCGGATCGGGTGTAAAGAATTCTTCGGCCGATGCTGCCGGGTCAACCACTTTCAGGGCGGTGACGTCGACCTTCTCACCGGACCTCTGGCCCGTGAGGGTGACGGTCGTCCCCAGGGGGACAGCCTGGGAGGGCGCGGCGGACGCCTGCGCGCCCAGTCCACCCGCGACGAGCGCGAGTACTGCCAAGAGCGAGGCCGGTACACGGCGCATGGCTCCTCCCGGTGGTCTCGTCCCCGAGGGCGCGTGGCCGGAGCTACCATCCAGGATCCTCCCCGGCGGCGCGCCCCGCCACCCCGTCGGCGAGGCGGGCCTCCAATGCCCTGACCAGCAGATACCAGGCCCCACCTCCCAAGGCAGCCCTGCAACGCCATGAGATAGCGTCCCAGCACATGACCGCCGACGACGACCATGAGCGAGAAGAGCACGAGGCAGACGGCACTGCCGACAAGGCGGCTGCTGCCGGCGTACGGCTCGTGGAGGACCTCGTTGCTCAGGTACCCGGGTTCGAGGACGCCTACGAGAGCCACGTCTTCAACGAGCACGGAGTGCTCGCTCACCTGTTCTTCTGGGACGTCGTGCAGGACACCGTGCGCTCGTACCTGGCGGAGGACGCCCCGGACGCTCCTCACTGGCGCCGGGTCCTTGCGTTCCTCGAGGAGGAAACGCGGCGCCGCGTGCCCGGCGCCATCGAGGTCATCGTGACGTCTTTCCTCTACGACCTCCCGTACGAGGGGGAACCCGGGTACGGGATCGAGAAGCATCTCGGGCCGGCCATGAAGGAGCGGTACGTGCAGCTTCGGCCCTGGTACAGGGGAGGCGGCCGGAGCACTCGGCGGGACGGTGACCTGGGGCAACCCCCGCCTGCAGTGGCAGTAAGTCCCTGACTAGTCTTGGGACATGGCTCTGCGACCTGACGAATTTTACGACCACGCGCTCGCCGCTGCGGATGGTGAGCGGCGGCTCCCGCTCGCGCGGATGACGGGGTGGGACATCAGCCCGTTCGAACCGGACGGGTTGCGCGTCGCGCCGCTGCGTCCCCCGGTCCTGCCCGAGCCTCCGCGGCACGGCGAGGACCCGTCGAGCTGCGAGGCATGCGGTCGCCGAGACGAAGGGATCTGGCTCAACGACAGTTGGCGGCTCACCCGGATCACTGGAGTCGGTGTGCCGCTGGTGCTCATGCTGCATCCGCGTGACCACTTCGACATGGCTGACCTGCCCGATGCGCTGGCGGCCGAGCTGGGGGTGCTGTCCACTCACATCGTCCGTCACGTGCAGGCCCTGCCCCACATTTCGCGAGCACACGTCTACCGCATCGGGGACGGGGGCGCACACCTGCACATCTGGTTCTTCGCCCGACCCGAGGGACAGGCCCAGATGTACGGGTCATGGATGCCCGTCTGGGACGATCTGCTGCCCGAGTACCCAGCGGATGTCGCAGAAGCGGATGCGTCGATCGTTGCCGATGCCCTGGTCGCCTCCGTCGGGGGTCGTCGCCCGTCTCCCGGCGAAACGCCGCAGCACTGATCCACGCGCCGTCCACTGCCCGAGCGTGAGCATTGCCCCGTCGACCTCGCCGATCGCCGCTTCGGGGATCGCGTGCGATCGCCTCGCCGTTGCCGACGGGGAAGAACCGGTCGCGGCGGCCGTGGACGACGAGGGCGGGGACCTCGATGTGGGGTAGGCGCTCGCGTCGCCAGCGGGGTGTGCAGTCGAGCCTGGAAAACACCATGCCGAGCTGGTGGGCCCTCTGCACCGGCGGTGCGGTGCCGGGTGTACGGTCCCAGATGCGCGCAGCGACCCCCCGCGCGGCGGCGGGGTCGTCGCCGCGGATCTCGGCGCCGGCCGCGGCGAACTCCGCCATCGCCTCACGGTCGGTCCCATCGGGCATCGGACGCGCGCACAGCCGGCTCATCGTCGGGCGGGCCCGGGGCAACGGCGCGGGTGCCTACGAGGGTGAGCGCCGAGAACACGCCCGCATGGTCGAGCGCGGCCACCTGGGCGACCATCCCGCCGACGCCGATTCCCTCGAGGTGCGCGGGCCCGCCGCCGAGCGCGTGGGCAAGGGCCGCCGCATCGGCGGCGAGGTCGCGCAGGGTGGAGGCGGGTGCTTGCGGGCCCGCCGTCGTCGATCCCCTTGGTGTTGACGGCGGTCATCGGATCACCGGAGGACGTCGTAGGTCAGGTGCGTCGCGGTCGATGTCGAGGTCACGCTCCGCTGTACCAGCGTGCGCGGCGCTCCGCCGGTGAACAGCGGCGTTCCGGCGCCCAGCACGATGGGCGCGAGGTGCAGGGTCAGCACGTCGACGAGCCCGGCGTCGAACGCCGAGCGGATCGTGGCGCCGCCGCCCATGAGCACGACGTCGAGGTCCTTGCGGCTGTCCGATGACGCCGCCTCGGCGCGTTCGCGCGCGGCGGTGACGGCGTCGGGCAGACCCGTGGTGACGAACGTCCAGTCGAGGTCGGTCAGGCGCACCGACTCCGGCGGCGAGCTCGTCACGACGACGAACGCGGGCTTGCCGACCTCGCCGGCGCCGTAGCCGGACGTGTCGTCCCAGCCGTTCGGTCCGTCGACCAGGTCGAAGAGGCGGCGGCCGAGGACGACGGCGCCCGAACGGGCAGTCGCCTCGCGCAGGACCCGGCGGTCCTCGGGGTCGCCGGAAAACGCCCAGGTGTGGAGGGCCTCCCCGCCGGTGCCCAGACCGTTGTCCGGACCGGGGTCGGGCCCGGTGACGAAGCCGTCGCGGGAGACGGAAATGTCGGCGACGATTCGAGTCATACAAGGCAGACCCGATCCTCCGCCCAAACTCATCGCTCACGCGTGAAGCGTGTGCCGAAGCCGGGTGGCCGGCGAGCCGAGTCGTGACGCAGCCACCGCTGGGTGGTGACGGTCGGCACATCGACGCCGCGCAGATCCGTGGCGCTCTGCGACTCGTATCCGCTTGCGGTGGCACCGCTGGGCGAGTCGACCCGCGGGAGGCTGTACGAGCACGTCTGCGCCAGCCGGGACCGGTCAGCCGCCACGAAGCCGCCGAAGCCCTCGGCCTCGGCCGGCCGACCGCGGCCTTCTACCTGGACCGCCTGGCCGGGGAATCACTGCTCGACGTCGTCTACGAGCGGCGCAGCGGACGCGCCGGCCTGGGAGCCGGCCGAGCGGGAGGTAGCGGCCCTGCGAACTGCCATCACCTGCCGGCCGAAACCGAACGCGCGCCGCGCGGTTCCTCCATGCGCTCGGCATCGACAGCACGCCGATCACCACCAGGCGTGGAAGTGCGACGAAGCTCGATGGTGGGTGGCACGGATCAGCACGGCGACCGCGGTGCGCTCCGGGAGGCGGCTACGGGGCGCCCGCCGCTGCCAGCGCCGCTACCGGCAGGAGCAGGATCCACTGCGGCAGGCGGAGCAGGGGTCTGGGCCAGCCGATGGACAGCGTGATGACCAGGAAGGCTGCCGCGTACGCGATGAAGTGCGCGGCCACGAACCATGCCACCAGCCCGGTCCCCGGAGTACCGTCCGCCGAGGAGAGGTAGAGCAGGGCGAGTCCGGAAAGCATCAAGTCGACGCTCACCATGTGCCACACGGCGTGCAGGACCCGCTTGGGTTCGTCCGCGAGCTCACAGGAGAGCAGCGGGCGCACCACATCGCGGTGCCCGGCGACGACATGCACTGCACCCACGCCGAGCGCGGTGATCCCTGCCGCGAGAAGCCAGCCGTTCATCGGACCTCGATTCCTTTGGCGACGACAGCGGCCAGCCGCGCGGCCAACTGCGGGTCAGGGTGCTCCCCGACCAGTCCTACGTGGAAGAACACGGCTCCTGCCAGCGTGTCCAGGACCAGGTCCACGGGCGTTGCGGCCGCGATCTCGCCGCGCAGCGCGGCGCGTTCGAAGACGACCATCAGCCGTTCCTTCGACGGGGCCAGGAAGTCGCCGCGGATGCGCGCCTTGAGTTCCGGATCGGCGGCGAAGTCGGCGAGCAGGCCCGGGAGTGCCGCTGCGGCGGCAGGGGCTCGGAACTCGTCGACCAGGCCCTGCAGCAGTACGGTCAGGTCTCCGACCAGCGTCCCGGTGTCCGGGGGCTGCATGTCATCGGTGGTCGTGAAGACTGCCTCGAAAACCAACTCCGGCTTGCCCGGCCACCGCCGGTAGATCGTGTCCTTGCCGACGCCGGCTCGCGCGGCCACCGCGCCGATCGATGTCGCGGCGTAGCCGACGTCGACCACCAGCTCTGCCGTCGCGCCGATGATCGCCTCGTGCGATCGGGGATCCCTGGGACGCCCCCTGGAGGGCGGAGAGGAGCTCATGGCATTTACCTTACGGGTCGACCCGTAAGGTAAACAAGGGGGCGGGGTGGGGTTGGCCCGCCCCGCCGGTGGTGCGACAACTGCCCCGCGGGCCCGTTGAGTTCGGAGAAGCCCCGGGACCGCCTCCCCACGCCGAGGCCGTCTCTGCCTTACTGGCGAACGGGGTCCGGCCAGTCGATTTTGGGCTGTTTGCACCGTAATGCGTATTCGCTCCGGGGGGCGGGTAGGGGCTTGGCAGGTCCATATGGGCATGCGCCGATCGGCGTGGAGGTGAATCGAATGGGTGCAGGCAAGAAGGCCAAGAACATCGCGAAGACGACCAAGGGCAAGGTGAAGGAGACCACGGGCAAGGCTGTGGGCAACGAGAGCCTGGAGGCCAAGGGGAAGGGTGAGCAGGCGCTTGGAGATGCCAAGCAGGCCGGCCAGAAGGCCAAGGACACGTTCAAGCACTGACGCGCCGAGGTGAAACCGCTGCGTGAAGGAATGTGGGGTTGAGGGCCGGCCGAAGTGTTCGGTCGGCCCTCACGCATGTCCTAAGCATGCCCGTAAGCGGGAACCCGATCGCGGGCCGTGATCGGGTGCGCTCTGCTCATGCCGCGCGGCGGCGTCGGCGAGGCGGAGACGGCTCGTCCTCCTCGTCCCCTTCTTCCTCTCCTTCTTCCGGCTCTTCCTCGGCTGCTTCGTACTCGTCGTCCTCTTCTTCGTCCTCTTCGCCCTCTTCTTCCTGGTCCTCCTCGTCTTCGGGGCTGCCGTCCTCGTCCGCGTATTCGCCTTCGTCCACGTCCTCGCCCTGGGCCTGTTCCTCTTCCTCCAGAGCCTCTTCGTGGGTCTGGACGACTTCGCCGTCGCGGATTTCGCCGCGCCAGCCCTCTGGTTCGTCGGTGCTGAGGGTGGTGTAGCGCAGGAAGTTCTTGAGGTCCAGGCGCAGGCGGCGGCCCTGGGCGCGCCACAGGTTGCCGGTCTTCTCGAACAGTCCGGAGGGGTGGTACTCGACGACGATGACGACACGGGTCAGGGACGGGGCGAGCTCGTGGAAGCTGACGCAGCCGCGGTTGGTGCCCTTGGCTCCTGAAGAGGTCCACACGATGCGCTCGTCGGGTATCTGCTCCTGAACGGTCGCCTTCCAGCTGCGTGTGGAGGGTCCGACCTTGGCCTTCCAGTCGCTGGTGGTGTCGTCGTCCCGGGAGACGTCGCGGACGCCCTTGGCGAAGCTGCTGAAGTCCTCGTACTGCGTCCAGTGGTCGTAAACCCTGCGCAGCGGCAGGCCGACATCGATCGCTTCGACGATGTTGACGACCTTGCCGCCGCCGCCCTTGCGGCCGCGACCTTTACCGAACGTCTGGGAGAGGGTGTCGGACACCTTGTCCTTGAGGTTTCCGAGTTGCTGGCCGGCCATGGCCTTGAGGGGAGAGTCGCCCTGCAGGAGGCGGCCGCCGATGTCGGAGAGCTTGCCGCTGTTCTCGGCGACGTCGTAGAGCTGGTCGGTGAGGTCGGAGAGCTTGTCCGTGGCCTTGTCGGCAAGGTTGTCGGCCTGGGCGGCAAGGTATCCGGACAGTTCCTGCAGCAGCTGGTCCATCCCGGAAGCGGACTCTCGGGCAGTGGAGCGGTGTGAGGTTGCCATGGCCTACCTCCGCGTGGACGGCTTGCGGGCCGCGGTCTTCTTGGCTGTCTGCTTGGCGGCCGTCTTGCGCGCCGGGCTGCGGCCGGTGGTCTTCTTGGCGGTGGTCTTCTTGGCCGTGCTGCCGCGTGGGGGGCTCTGGCCCGCGGCCCTCTTGCGGGGCGCGGTGCTGGACTTCTTCGCGGGGGGCTTGGACGGCGCGGCCCTGGAGGCGGCGCTCTTGCGGGCGGTCGCGGGCTTGGCGCCGGCGGTCTTCTTCGCCGCTGTCTTCCTGACGGGCGTGGTCTTCTTCGCCGCTGTCTTCTTCGCAGGTGCGGCCTTCTTGGCGGGCGCGGCCTTCCTGGCGGGCGCGGCCTTCCTGGCGGGCGCGGCCTTCCTGGCAGGCGCGGCCTTCTTGGCAGGGGCGGCCTTCTTGGCGGGCGCGCTCTTCTTTGAGGGCGCGGTCCTCTTGGCGGGCGTTGTCCTTTCGGGTGCTGTGGCCTTCTTCGCTGCGGCCGGACGCTGCCGGGCCGTGCGGGCGGAGGTGGCGCTCCTGCCGGTCCGCGTACGGGTCGTTGTGCGGGTCCGCCGCGGCGGAGGAGGCTCTTCCTCCGGCTCTTCCTCCTCCTCGACTTCCTCTTCCTCGGGCTCTTCCTCTTCCTCGTCTTCCTCGTACTCTTCGGCTTCCTCTTCCGGCTCCTCCCCGCCTTCCTCCCCTTCCTCCTCCATTTCCTGGGTCCGGCCCTCGGGTTCGGCGTAGCCCTCCTCGCCCTCGCCCTCGTCCTCGTACTCCTCCTCGTCGGCGTAGTCCTCGATCTCCTCGCCCTCGTAAGGCTCCTCCTCGTAGGGCTCCTCGCCCTCGTCCTGCTCCTCGCCGCGTCCCCCGCCGGTGCGGGTGAGTTCGAGGGTGCGCTCGCGGAGGGAGCCGGCGAGGTCGGCGAGTTTGCGGTCGGCCGCGGCAGCCAAGGCCTGCCGGCCGGCGTCGAGAGCCTCCCCGCGAAGCTGCTCGCCGAGGTCGGCGAACTGCGGCATGTCCTTGAGCCTGGAGGCGCCTTCCTTGAGCAGTTGTCCGGGTTCGAGTCCGAAGCGACGGCCGGCGATGTAGGTCGCCATGGTGAACGCCAAGCGGCCCTTCTTGGCGCGGCCGAGTACGTAGCCTCCAGCCACAGCGGCTGCGAGCGCGATCTTGGTGGTGTCCTCCATGATCATCCCCTGCCAGGGCGCGTGCGGACAGTTCGATGCCGCCCGCAGACAGCGGATCGCGGCATGCGCGCTGACGCCGACGTGGCGGTGCTGCCGGGCGGCCTCTGAAATGCGTCTGCCCCCGATGCAAGACTTATGTGCATATTTGGTGACATTCTAGTTTCTGTGAGGCCGTCTCCCCGAGGGAGTGCCCTATGGCCGAAGCGGAACCTCCGCGCCCCCGGCGGACATCACCGCAGGCCGGCGAGGACGGACGGCAGGACAGACCACCGGTCAGGCGGGCTGCGCCTCGGCGGCGCTCCGGGACGTCCGGCGCCGCGGCGGCGATGCGTGCGGCGGCCGTGCAGCTCGCCGAACTCCTGGGCCGGCGCCCCGATTCCGTCTCCTCGCTCAAGCCGACCGAAGACGGCTGGGAGGCGCAGGTGGAGGTGGTCGAGCTGGAACGCATCCCGGACACGACCAGCGTGATGGCCAGCTACCGGGTCGCGCTGGACGAGGAGGGCGAGCTGATCTCCTACGAACGCACCCGCCGCTACACCCGCGGCATGATCGACCGGCCGTCCTGAGACCAGGCCGCCGGGGAAGGAGGCGCCATGACCATGGTGCCGCAGGGCGGCAGCCCCATCGCCCGAGGACAGGGCGGCAGCACGAGCAGCCTCTACGACGTCCTGGAGCTCATCCTCGACCGCGGTCTGGTCATCGACGTCTTCGTACGCGTCTCCCTGGTGGGCATCGAGCTCATCAAGATCGACGCCAGGATCGTGGTGGCCAGCGTCGACACCTACCTCCGCTTCGCCGAGGCGTGCAACCGCCTCGACCTCGAGGCCGGCCGCAAGGCCCCCGCGCAGCTCCCGGACGTCATGGGCAACATGATCGAAGGCGGCGCCCGCGGAAAGTCCAAGGGAGCACTGAGCGGAGCCGTCGAAGCCGTCACCGACTCCCTGACCGGCAAGTCCTCCAGGACCAAGGCCAAAGATCGCGAAGCGGAAGATCAAGAAGAGGAAGCGGAAGAGGCAGAGGAAGAGGTACCCAGGCGGCGCCGTCCCGCTCGACGCCCGGTACGGCGGGAGAAGGAGTAACCGATGCCGCTCTACGTGTACTCGATCACCGCGAAGGACCACCCCCTGCGCCTCGATGGCATGAGCGCGGTCGGCTCGGACCCGTCCCCGCTGCGCACGGTCACCGCCGGACGGCTGTGCGCAGTGGTCAGCGACGTCTCCGAGGAGATCCGGCCCAAACGGCGGGACCTCACCGCCCACCAGGAGGTCCAGGAGCGGCTGATGGTCGACGGGGTGGTCCTTCCCCTGCAGTTCGGATACACCGCTCCCGACGATGTGGCGGTCCGCCAGGCCCTGGAGGCCAACGCCGACGACTACCTCAGCACGCTCGAACGTCTGGAAGGGTGCGCCGAGTACCACGTGCGGGCGTCGCAGGCCGACGAGGCACCCCTGCTGCAGCAGATCCTCCAGGACGTGCCCGAGGCGCGGGACCTCAACGACCGGATCCGCGGCGGAGACCCGGATCCGGCGCTGCCGCTCGCCCTGGGCGAAATGGTGGCCCACGAGGTGCAGGCGCGGCAGGAGGCCCTGGCGGCCGGGTTGATCGAGGCGCTCGTGCCCTTCTCCCGCGAACACGCCAACCACCCGCCGTCGGGAGCCGACTTCCTCAACCTCTCCCTCCTGGTGCCCGACGAACACAAGGACAGCCTGCGGACCGCGCAGGCCAACCTGGCCCGCGAGATCGGCAGCGGCATCGACCTGCGGTTCTCCGGCCCCCTGCCCCCCTACAGCTTCGTCCGGTGACCACGCCGGCCCCGCCCCCAAGCGAACGGAGGCAAGACCATGGGACTGCTGACCCACCTGCTGACGCTCCCCGTTGCGCCGGTCCGCGTCGTCACCTGGGTCGCCCAGCGCATCGTCGACAAGGCCGAGGAGGAGTACTACGACCCCGCCCCGATCTGGCGCAGCCTCGCCGAGCTGGAGCAGCAACTGATGCGCGGGGAGATCGACCAGGAGACCTTCGACCGTCAGGAGGACGAGTTGCTCGACCGGCTGGCCGAGATCACGGCATACCGGCAGCAGCTGCCCTGAACGCGACGCGCCCCGACGACGAGCCCGAGCACGAGAGGGAAGGCCACCGTGACCGAATCCCTGCCCGACCGCCCCGCCTCCTTCGTCTCCCGCGCCCCGATGCCGTACGGGCAGACTTCTTCCTCCAGCCTGGCCGACATCCTCGAGCGTGTCCTGGACAAGGGCATCGTCATCGCCGGCGACATCCGCATCAACCTTCTCGACATCGAGCTGTTGACCATCAAACTCCGCATCCTGGTGGCGTCCGTGGACAAGGCCAAGGAGATGGGCATCGACTGGTGGGAACACGACCCCTCCCTGTCCACCCGGCACACCGGCAGCCCCTTGGAGCAGGAGAACCGCCGCCTGCGCGCCGAACTCGAAGCCCTCCGCGGCCGGCTCGGACCGGCACAGCCCCCGGACGAAGCCGCGCCGGGCGAAGCGGCCCCGGGCCACGCGACGGGTCACACTGCGCGTGACGAAGCGGAGGACAGGCCGACCGGTCGGCGACGTGGGAGCACACCGTGAACGCGCCCGGCACCCTCACCTACGTCTACGCCGTCACCCGGCCCACGGACCGCCTGCAGCAGGCCCTCGCCGGCCTGCGCGGCATCGGCCGGGCGCCCGCCCGGCTCCTGTCCCCCACGACCGGCACGTCGACCGGCGCCGGGCCCGGCACCGAAACCGGCGCCGGGCCCGCCGAACTCGCCTTCGTCGCCAGCGACGTACCCGCCCGCGATTTCAACGAGACCGCGCTCAAGGACCACTTCGAAGACCTGCACTGGCTCGAGGACGTCGCCCGCACCCACCACGACGTCGTCCAGGCCGTGGCCGCGCACGCGCCCGTCCTGCCGCTGCGCATGGCCACCGTCTACCAGGACGATCAGCGGGCCGGCCAAGCCCTCACCGACCGGCGCCACACCTTCACGCGGCGCCTGGAGGAGCTCGACGCGCACACCGAGTACGGCGTCAAGATCTACCTCCACCCCGCCCCGGCCGGCCCCCACTCCCCCGCCCCCGCCCCCGCCCCCGGCAGCGGCTCCCAGGCGACCGTCGGCCCGGGCAAGGCCTACCTCCAGGCCCGCAGGGCCCAGCACCATGCCCGCGAAGCCGTCCACCTGCAAGCCCAGCAGGCCGCCGAGGCCATCGGAGCCATCGCCGCCCGCTACACCACCCGGCACGTACGCCACGCACCCCAGAGTGGAGCCCTGACCGGCCCGCAGGAGAACGTACTGAACGACGCCTACCTCATCCGCGACGACCAGGCGGACCAGTTCCAGGCGGCGATCGCGGAGGCCGCCCGCCGCTTCCCCGACCTGCGCATCGAGGTCACCGGCCCCTGGGCCCCCTACTCCTTCGCCATGCCACCGGCCGACCTCGCAGGCCCGGCCGACGCCCCCGGGGCGTCGCCATGACCCTCGCGGAGTCCGGGGAACCCCTGCCGGGCCGGCAGGTCGCCCTCGTCGACCTCCTCGACCGGCTCCTCAGTGGCGGCGTCGTTCTCACCGGCGACATCGTCCTGTCCATCGCGGACATCGACCTCGTCCGGATCTCACTGCGCGCCCTGATCGTCTCCGTCAGCTCGGAGACGGCCCCCACGCGGGCGCGGGACGGCGGCGACGGTGACTTCTGAACGAGACCAGCCCCAGCCCGCGGCCGCGCGCCCCGACGCCCTTCAGGACGTCGGTGACAGCCTGTCCCACGCCTTCCGTCTCCTCCAGGCACCTCCCGGCGACCAGGACCGGCCGCCCCGCCCGGCCCGCCGCCTCCACACAGACCCGGACCGTGTCGGCGAAGACCTCCTCAAACTGGTCCTCACCCTCGTCGAACTCCTGCGCCAGCTCATCGAGCGCCAAGCCCTGCGCCGCGTGGACGCCGGCGACCTCACCGACGAACAGGAAGAGGAACTCGGAGCCACCCTCCTGGCGCTCCACGACAGCCTCGCCGAGCTGTGCGCCCAGCACGGCTACTCCCTGGAGGACCTCAACCTCGACCTCGGACCCCTCGGTCCCCTGCTTCCCCGGGAGTGAAGGCTCCGCCGGCTGCGGTCTGCGGCGGTACACCGAAGTGCACCGCCGCAGGTTCAGTCCCTGGCGCGGACGACAAGCCGCCAGACCAACAGGATGATGAGGGAGCCGACAATAGCGGCGATCCAGGTGGAGAGCTCGAAGAAGCCGTCGATGGATTCGACTCCGAAAATGACCTTCCCGAGCCACCCGCCGAGAAGCCCGCCGAGGATGCCGATGAGTGGCGTGACGATGCAACCGCCGGGGTCCTTGCCCGGCATCAGGAACTTCGCGATGATTCCGGCGAGCAGTCCCATCAGAATCCAGCCGATGATGCCCATAACGCGCCCTTTCTCGTAGACACCATTCCGTCTGCCCGCCTGCCCCATTTCAAACGGCTGCGCGCTCTTGGACCCGGCCGATCCGTCCTCGGATGTTCAGCCCCTGAAACCGTGCTTGCCCTTCTCCTTCACGCTTCGAGCCTTGCCCCGCGCCTCCAGGGCGGCGCCCTTGGCCGCAAGGTCTTCCTTGCCAAGAGCGTGCGCCGCCTTCCTGACGGCCTTGCCGGTCATTTGCTCCGTCTTGGCCTTGATCTTCTCGCTGGCACTCATGGCACACCTTCCCATACCTTCCTTATGCACCCATTCCCCTACCCGAGACCCGGAGAATCAGGCACAACCGGGCGGTGCAATTGAATGCAGCGCACCAGCGGATCAACGATCGGGGCCCGGAACTCAGTGGGTCGCGATGAGCATGCATGTAAAGGACCATGGCGTACTGGGCAACGCGGAACGCAACAGACGCCGGAGCGCCCGTCGCATGCCCCACATCGTGGCTCGCACGCCCCACATCGTCAGTCGTACGCATATCCGGCGGATGATGGATCGAGGTGTCCAGCGAGCGAGGGCCCGCCGTCTCCTCATCCTTCGCATGCGCCGCCTCAAGGCCTTCACGGGTGCCTCCTGCCAGCCGTCGGCTGCCGGGTGATGGACAGCGTGAGAATGAGACCGGAAGCAGTCAATACCGGCAAGCATTGAAATATTGAAGTCGATGTCTCGTAGCCGAAGAGGAAGCCATGGCAGACGGCCCCCGCCCCACTCTCGAAGCACTGCTGTACGACGCACCGCATTACGAAGGCACCGTTGTCAGACTGCGGCCCGACAAGGGCGACGAGGGCGAGGATGCGATCGCGTACTCGCTCGCCTACCTGGGCCTGAGCCGACTCGCGTCCCTCCGCGCCCCGAGTGGGTCCGCCGACCCCGACAACCCGTTCCATCAGGATCTGCGCTGGGTCACCACCGTCACCGTGTGGCCGGCCAGGCCCGCTAACCGGATCCTCCGCGAAGAGGATCGGGGCAGGACCTGGCAGAGCTACGGCGCGGACACCTCGGAGCTGGGTGTCTGGGCCACGAAGGCCACGTACGTCCGTGTGGGGAAGAAGACGGCGGACAGCCTCACCGGCTTCCTCCCCGCCGACGGCCCGACGATCGCCATCGTCGTCGTGGAATAGGCCTAGGAGGCCATGGCGTCGGCGAGCTTCCTCAGCAGAGGCTTGTGCGGGCGCTGAGGAGCTCGTTCCCGGACCTCCGCCATGTGCGCACCGATCGCCTGGAGGACCTTGCGGCCGAGCGCCTCACGCACCTGCGGGAACCACTCCTTCTCCTCGGCATCCATGTGCCGCTCTACGGCGTCCATCAGGACCCGGGCTTTGGCGTCGAACGATTCGTCCTCCTGCCGCATGCCGTCCAGTTCGGCGGCGAGCACATCCGCCACATGGTGTTCCTCGCGGAACTCCAGCACCATGGACCCGGTGTCCGGCGGCGCGAGCTTGCGCACCTCCGGGTACATCACCTCGTCCTCGATGAACGTGTGAACGGTCAGTTCGTGCAGCAGCTCCCGCACGATCTCCCCTCGGGCGACTGATTCATCCACCTCGCCCCCGCCACCGCTCAGCGCCCGCTCACCGCCGGCACGGTACGCGTGGATCAGTTTCCGTATCTTCTTGTGGTCGTCCCTGAGCATCACGATGGCGTCGGTGGACATGGCTTGCTCCTCTGCGGTCTCACCCTGTCCAGCGACTGCCCGCCACGTCCCCGGATATGCCGCCGAACCCTGGCCCCGACGCTGCCTGCCGGCCCTACCGACCTGCCGTTCTGCGGCCTCGCCTGAATCGCCCGGGTACGACAGAAGGGCCCGGATCGGTGAAGATCCGGGCCCTTCTGGGTGAGTAGCGGGGACAGGATTTGAACCTGCGACCTCTGGGTTATGAGCCCAGCGAGCTACCGAGCTGCTCCACCCCGCGTCGGTGAACCCCACCCTACGCTACCGCCGGACCACCCCCGACCACTCCTGACCAGCTGTGACCCGCCCTGCTCAGGGCGTCAGCCGTGGGCTGGGCAGCGATGCAGGCAGCCGGCTCGCGGAGCGGAGCCGGCTTGCTCACATGTTGAGCTCTATCGCGAAGGCGAGGAAGAACAGGGCACAGAGCACGGCGACGATGCAGATGACGATGATCGGCCCCTTCGCCCAGCCGCGCTTCGGCGGGCGGTACGGACCTGCACCGGATGTGGTGCTCGCTTCGGCGGGCGGCGTCTCTCCTGGTGCCACTCCACCACTGCGGTCGAGACCGGATGTGCGGTCCGGGTCCGGGTCGGGATTGTCGGCGGCGTTCATGACAGTTCTCTCTTCTAGGAGGTTCCAGCCGGGGGGTCCGCCTGGCTTTCCCTCCCGCGCCCGCCAGGTCGACACCCTCCCGGCTTTCCGTCGTGGATCGGTCATTCGTGAGGCGCCTACCCGCCGATCCCCGGGTCAGGCCTCCACCCGTGCCGGAACCACGGCGCCGACGCACAGCGCGCGAACAGCGGGCAGGTGAGGGGCGGGGCTCGCCATGAAGAGTGGGGGGCGGAACGCCGGGTAGTCGCCGGGCATGAACGAGACCGACAACCGGACGCGTCTGACGACGATCAGGTCACTGGACGAACTGGCCGGTCTCCTCTCGGGGCGGCGGGGGCTTTATGTCCGCTGGTCCCGAGGCCCGCATGCCGACCTTCCCGCGCCCTCCAGCCGCGACGAGCTCACCGGCGTGGAGCTGCCCGGGCTGTCCGCCAACCCCCTGGACGTCGAGGAGTGGTGGCGGGACCGGCCGCTGCGCACATGGGCGGCCCGGCGCCTGTTCGACTACTCCCACCTGCCGCGGGTGCGGCACGGCGGCGTCAAACCCTGGCTGCTGCACGGCACGGAGGTCGCCCGCGGGCCCGACAACGAGCCCCTCGTCCGTGAGGTGGAACCCATCGGCTGGATCGACGACAGCGTGATCACCGAAGCCGAACGGGAAGTCGATCGACAGGACGGTGCATGGGGGCCCATCGATCGCCTGCAGAGTCCCGATGCACGGGGAACACATGGGAGGAACGAGATCATGGGTGACGCTCAGCAACCGGAAGCGCGGCGCAGCGGAAAGGGCGCCGCCACACCTCAGGACAGCCGTCATCTCAAAGCGGCCGAACCGAAGAAGACGGGGAAGGACGAGCAAGACCGGTCACAGACCGGGGCCCCCACCCCTCCGGAGCAGCGCCCCGACCACCCGTAAGGCCGGCCGCCGACCCCCTCGGTACGCGCGGGGTACACCGGTCCGCGGACGATTTCCCGCGCATGCGGACGGTACGGACGTTAGTCGCTCGCGCGACCGGGCAGGTGCTGGAAGCCGAAAGCCGTGGGAATCACGAGGGAGGCAATCAGATGACCACTGCCCGCGAGATCATGACGGAAGGCGCCGAATGCATCGGCGCCGAGGAGACCATCCTCCAAGCAGCGGAGAAGATGAAGAGGCTGGGTGTCGGGGCGCTGCCCATCTGCGGCACCGACAACAAGCTGAAGGGCATGCTCACCGACCGGGACATCGTGGTGAAGGTCTTGGCGGAGGGCAAGGACCCCGCCCAGTGCAAGGCCGGCGAGTTCGCCCAGGGTGAGGCCGTGACCATCGGGGCCGATGACGACGCAGCGGAGATCCTGCACACGATGGCCCGGCACAAGGTACGCCGGCTGCCGGTCATCGACGGGCACGACCTCGTCGGCATGGTCGCCCAGGCCGACGTGGCGCGCGCCCTGCCCGACGCCAAGGTCGGCGACCTGCTGGAGACCCTGTCCAGCTGATCCGCCTGATCCGCCCGGGCCCGCCCGGAAGGCCGCCGCGGTGGCCTTCCGGGGCGTGCCGGGAACGCTCGCCCGCTCCCTCGTCAGACTCCGAGACGTTCGAGGAGCAGGAGGCGGTGGAGTTCCGCGACGGGGGCCAGCAGGTCCGGATGGCGGAGCAGTGCCGCTGCCCGGTGGTCGTCCGGGCCGGGCTGGGTCAGCCGCCGGAACGCGATGGGCGCCGTACCCGCGTGGTCGGTACCGTTCACGGCCTGTGCCGCCTGTACGGCGAGGGCCGGCGCGCTCAGCAGGCAGGCGGCCCAGCTGGCGACGACTTCGTCCACCCAGCTGCGCCACGCATCGTCCTGCGGGTCCGCGGCCTGGTGCGGGTGTGCGACGGCGACGTCGGACCCGGTGATCCAGTCGAGGCGGGCCGAGCCACCTGGCCCGGTCAGCGCCACCAGCTGTACGTCGAGGGCCGTCGGGTACCGGAGCCACGCGGCGAGGGTGACGGCTTGACGGGACTGGGCTTCGGCGAGGCTGCGCTCCAGAGCACCGCGACCGGACGGATAGGCGCAGGTGAGCCACTGCGCCGTGGCCGCTATGAGCGGAGACAAGGCGATGTCCGTGGCCACGGGAGCCCTCCAGGGCGGAACGGAAAACAGGAAAGGGGAGACGGAGACGAGAGACGGACAAACAGCGTAGCGGCGCTATGACCGCTATTGGAATGGAAACAAACGTCCTGTCCCGGTGGCATGGGCCACACGGGGACGGGCACGGGCACGGGCACGGGCACGGGGCACGCGTACCAGGACGAATCGAGGAGGACACCATGGGACACGGCGGCGACGTCATCGCAGAACTGACCACCGACCACCGAGAAGTGGAAGAGATCTTCGGCAAGATCGAGGCACTCCCTTCGGGAGACGCACGCAGGAAGACGAAGGCAGACCAGGCGATCATGGAGCTGGTCCGCCACTCCGTCGCGGAAGAGTCGTACCTGTACCCGGCCGTACGGGAGCACCTGCCGGATGGCGACACCCTGGCGGACAAGGAACTCGAAGACCACGCCGCGGCGGAGCGCACCATGAAGGACGTGGAGGGCTGCGAAGCCGACGACCCCCGCTTCGACGCGCTGATGACCAAGCTGATGGCGGAGATCCGGGAGCACGTCGCCGATGAGGAGGAAAACCTCTTCCCCAAGCTCCGTGCCGCCTGCCCCGCCGACGTCCTCGGCGAGCTGGGCGACAAGGTCCGCACCGCGAAGAAGATGGCCCCGACCCGTCCGCACCCCTCGGCTCCGGACACCCCGCCCGCCAACAAGCTCCTCGCGCCCGGGATGGGCCTCGTCGACCGTCTGCGCGACATGATGAGCGGGCGCGGCAAGGAATCCTGAGGATCCCGCCCCACCCCTCCGACGGCTCCGGCGCCGCTCCGGTGGCTCCGGACCCGGTGGCCCGCAGGGGCCACCGGGTCCCCGCACCGGGCGGGCGCCGAGTGGAAAGCCTGGATGAAAGGCACGGCCGCGGCGGCCGTTGTCCGTCCGACCCGACGGTGCACCCTCCGAGAAGCCCGGGAACGCCATGACCACCCCACATCGGCTGGCGCTCGTCACCGGCGCCTCGAGCGGCATCGGCTTCGAGCTGGCCGCGGAATTCGCTCGCCACGGATACGACCTTGCCGTCACCGCCGAGGACGAACTCCTCGACGACGCGGCGGCCCGGTTGGCGGTGCACGGCACCCTGGTCCACGCCATCAGGGCGGACCTGGCGAGCTCCGACGGCGTGGAGACCCTGCTGGGGGAGCTGCACGCCCTCGGCCGGCCGGTGAGCGCCGCCGTCCTGAACGCGGGGATCGGATATGGCGGCCCCTTCCTGCAGACCGAACGCGCGGATCTGTCCCGCGTCATCGACCTCAACGTCCGTTCGACCGTGCACCTCGCCCACCGCCTGCTGGGCGACATGACCCGGCGCGGAGAGGGCCGGATGCTCATCGTGGCGTCCGTCGCCGCCGAGATCCCCGGGCCCTACCACGCGGTCTACAACGCCTCGAAGGCCTTCCTCGAGTCCTTCGCCGAAGCCCTGCACAGCGAGCTGAAGGACTCCGGTGTGTCCGTGACGGCGCTGATGCCCGGCGCGACGGACACCCGCTTCTTCCTGCGTGCGGGCCTGCTCGACACCCGGCTCGGCCGGGCGGTCAAGGACGATCCGGCGCTGGTGGCGCGCCAGGGGTACCGGGCGCTGATGGGCCGTAGGACACGGAAGGTCGCGGGATCCCTGCGTACCCGCGCCCAGCACACGGTGACCCGCCTCTTGCCCCTGAGCGCACGCGCGGCCCTGCACCGCCGATGGGCGAAGCCGCACGGCAGCCCGAGCCACCTGTAACGGGCCCGGGCCCCCACGGACCGCCTCGGGGCAGCGGACCCCGTAACGGCGCCCTCAGGGCCTGCGCCAGCGGTCGTGGTCCAGATGCGAACCGGCCATGGGTCCCATGCGGAGCATGCCGCCGTCCACGGCCCAGGACGCCCCGGTCACGTACGAGGCTCCGGGACCGGCGAGGAAGGCGACGACCTCGGCGACCTCGCGTGCGTCTCCGGGCCGGCCGAGCGGCACGCCGGGCCTGCTCACCGTACGGACGTCCTCGTCCTCCTGGCCGGTCATGGGGGTGGCGATCTCGCCCGGAGCCACAGCGTTCACGGTGATGCCGTATTCGGCGAGTTCCAGGGCCATCACCTGGGTCAGCAGTCCCAGGCCGGCCTTGGCGGCGCAGTACGGGCCGGCTCCCACGCGGGGCTGGTGTTCGTGGACGGACGTGATGTTGACGATCCGGCCGCCCCTGCCCCGGCGGATCATCCGGCGGGCCGCGCGCTGGCCGCACAGCAACGGCCCTACGAGGTCCACGTCCAGGACCCCCCGCACCGTGGCGAGGTCCAGGTCGAGGAAGGGGGTCGCCGTACCGGTACCCGCGTTGTTGACGAGTACGTCGATCCCCGCGAGTTCGTCCGCCAGCTCGTCGACCACGTCCGCGGCGTCCGGCAGCTTGGTGAGGTCGAGCCGGGCCACCGCTGCGCGACATCCGTACGCCCGGACCTCCTCGGCGGTGTCGCGCGCCCCTCGCTCGTCGGCGTGCCAGGTGATGCCCACGTCCATGCCGGCCTCGGCGAACCGCACCGCGACGGCCCGGCCGATTCCGGAATCCGAGCCGGTGACCACTGCGGTCCGCGGCGTGAAACCTTCCGGAATGGTCATGTCCCTCACCTCACCGTTGCTGGCCGGACGCAGGATTCCGCTTCCTGCTCTCCCCTACCACCACAACCCGGCAAGGGGCCGTTCGCCAGTCCGGCCCGACCCGGCCGTGTGCGCCATGAAACTCCTGGAGCCGGGTAGGCGCAGCCACGGGGTGCGGTTCATGCGGTTCATGCGGTGCACCGGGGAGGCTGCGACGTGGCTGCCCGCCCCGGCACCGGACACAGAACGGAGGCAAGGGCATGCGCGCACTGACGTGGCAGGGCACCAGGGACGTCCGCGTGGAGTCGGTGGCCGATCCCGCGATCAAGGATCCCTCGGACATCGTCGTCAAGGTGACATCGACCGGGATCTGCGGCTCCGACCTGCACCTCTACAACATCCTGGGCGCGTATCTGGAGCCCGGCGACATCCTCGGACACGAGGCGATGGGCCTGGTCGAGGAGGTCGGACCGGAGGTGTCCGCGCTGTCGCCCGGAGACCGGGTGGTCGTTCCGTTCAACGTGTCCTGCGGACACTGCTTCATGTGCGACCAGGGCCTCCAGTCCCAGTGCGAGACCACGCAGGTGCGCGAGTACGACAAGGGAGCGTCGCTGTTCGGCTACACGAAGCTGTACGGACAGGTGCCGGGCGGCCAGGCCGAGTACCTGCGGGTGCCCTTCGGGGACACGCTGCCCGTGAAGGTGCCGAAGGGGCCGCCCGACGAGCGGTTCGTCTACCTCTCCGACGTGCTGCCGACCGCCTGGCAGGCCGTGGAGTACGCCGACGTGCCGCCGGGCGGTTCCCTCACGGTGCTCGGGCTGGGCCCGATCGGACAGATGGCCGCCCGCATCGCACTGCACCGCGGTGCACGACTCGTGGTCGGTGTCGACCTCGTCCCCGCCCGCCTCGAACGGGCGCGGGCGGCCGGCGTGCACGTCCTGGACCTCGCCCAGCACGGCAAGCGGCTCACCGCAGCGGTACGGGACCTGACGGACGGTCGCGGCACGGACTCGGTCATCGACGCGGTGGGGATGGAAGCCCACGGAGCGCCGCTGGCCGCAGCCGCGCAGCGGGTCACGGCGATGCTGCCGGACACGCTGGCCCGCCCCCTCATGGAGCGTGCCGGAGTCGACCGCCTGCACGCTCTGCACACCGCGATCGACCTGGTGCGGCGCGGCGGCACGGTGTCCGTCTCCGGTGTCTACGGAGGAGCTGCGGATCCGATGCCGCTGATGACCATGTTCGACAAGCAGATCCAGCTGCGGATGGGTCAGGCCAATGTCCGGGCCTGGGTGGACGAGATCCTCCCGCTGCTCGACGACGGCGATCCCCTGGGAGTGGAGGGCTTCGCCACGCACGTCATGCCGTTGGAGGAGGCTCCGCGCGCCTACGCGATGTTCCAGGCGAAGGAAGACGGCATGATCAAAACGCTGCTGCGCCCGTGAGGAAATGCCCCGGTAGCGGCGGGCTGGGACAATGGAGGAAGAGACTCAGACCGAACGGGAGCCTTCCGCTTCCGCCCCGCACCGATTGCGGTGATCGTGATCACCTTCGCAGCCCTGTGGGCAGCACGCGTCGGCGCGCTGATTCTCGACACCACGCTGTAAGTCGACACCACGCTGTAGGACATCGCGCGGCTGATCACGGCCACAGAAGAGCGTCGGCAGGATCGATACGGCCGTGTACCAGCGGCGCTTGAGCCGCCTCGCCCACAGCGGGCGGACGTGGACCGGCCGGGCGGGGTCACGGAGGTGAAACCGTCGCGGCCGGTCAAGACCCTCACAGATCCGTGAAAGGGGTGGCCATGTCGCTCACCCGTTCCCGCCGCATCCGTCACCGTACTCGGGCAGCAGCGGTCGGCGCCGCTTGCGCCCTGCTCGCCGTGGTCGGCGTCACGAGCACCAGCGCCGCGCCCGTGTCCGCACCGGCCAGCGCGTCGACCGTCACGGTAGAGAGTGCAGAGGTGCAGATCCGGGGCTTCAAGTTCATCCCGGCGGAGATCAAGGTATCTCCTGGCGCAACGATCACCGTGATGAACGAGGACTCGGCTCCGCACACCTTGACCGCCACTGAGGGCGATGCCTTCGACACCGGCACGGTCGCAGCCGGCGAATCCGCCACCTTCACCGCACCCTCCAAGCCCGGCAGCTACCCCTTCCTCTGCTCCCTCCACCCGCAGATGAAGGGAACACTCATCGTCAGCTGACGCTCGAGGTCGTCACAGAGCCGGGCCCGGCACGCCGAGTGGTATGCCGGGCCCGTGCCTGTGTGGGGGCGCGGAAACGTGTCCGCTCAGCCGGAGCTCTGCTCGCCGGGGGCCCGATAACGGACGTGCTCGGCTTTGCGCAGCGCATCCAGCGTTTCATCGACGCTCAGGAGAACGGTCGTCTCGAACGAGCTGAGCGCGCCGCCTCCACTGATCGCCAGCGCAACCGAAGCCATCGACACGTTGTCCGGAGCTTCCCAGAGGTTGTAGCCGTCGTGCGTGCCGAAGGCGTACCAGAAGCCGTGGAGCTTCCCACCGACGGACTCGATGTACGACTGAGCGGCCTTCGCACGGTCCTCGGGGTGACCGATCAGCCTCGCCCACGTCTCCGGCGTGTAGCTGAACCTCGATAGATAGAGCGGCATCGTGTCCTCTTTCGTTTCCTCCATGGATGCCCGCGCTCGGAGGGACAAGGGCCGGGATCGCCCGCGGTTCCCCCGAACAGCCGGGGACGATGACCGCCACGGCTCACAGTCGAGGGGGGAACCTCGGCCGGATGAGGGGGTCGGGCCGGCCGGGAGCATGGGGATGGCCTCGGCCGTGGCCTGGCCTGGTAGATTGGCGATCTTCGGCCGGCGCACGCTTCCGGAGTACCCAAAGGCACCCCGTGATGACCCTTGACCAGCCCCGGGCACGACTTCGCCTCGACGCCGCGCTGGACGGCCTGGCCGTCACGTTCCGCGGAATGACCGCTCACCCCGACGAGTCCAACTGCCCGTGCCACTGGGGCAGTGCGGAAGACCTCGCGCAGCTCAAGGTGGCGGACGTGGAGCTGGACCCCGACCTCCTGCACCGCACATGGCGGGCCACCGACTGGAGCGATCACCCGTCCGTGCTGCGCCGGATCCTGCCCCAGTTCGCCCCGGCCCTCGTCAGCGGCCTCGTCCAGCCCCTCTTCGGCATGGAGGAGGTCGGGCTTTGCTTCGCTCTCGGCCACTGGCAGCGGTGGCCTGCCGAGCAGGCCGCTGCAGTGGAGGAATTCCTGCGGGCCTGGTGGGCCTGGACCTTGACCGATCCGGATCCCGCCGTGCCTGCGCATGACCTCCTCGTCCTGAGCGCCGAGGCCACGGGCACGCTGAGTCCGTGGCTCGACACCTGGCAAGCGCTGAGCGGCCCGGTGGCCGACCGGCACCTGGCCATCGCGGCGGCGCAGTGGGAGTACGAACTCCTCGGTGACCAACTCCCCTGGCGGGCCTGGGAGAACGAGGAAGGGATGCGCGCCGAACTGACGGCCTGGCTCGTCCACTACGCGCCTGCCCGGCTCCGCGCCTCTGGCGCATCGGAGGACCTGCTCCACCGGGTACGGCTGCTCGGCGTCACCGGAACCGACCGCTGGGAGGACCCGCACTGGCCCGGCCACCGCTACTGAACCACCGATGAGAGCCGCGCGGATGCCCGGCCGGTGTCACGGAGTGCGTCGCAGCGGGCCGGCTCCCATCTGCCTGGACAGCGCGTGGCCCAGCGCCAACACGCTCAGCCCGAACATCAGGATGCCCAGCGGGACATGGAGCGACGGTATGTGCGCGATGCCGAGGACCACCTGCACCGAGGCGAGGACGAGGAATCCCGACGAGTGGAGGACGGGGCGGGGAGACCCGCCGCCCGGCCGCCACGCCAGGATCGCCGCGACCACGTACAGCATCGACGCGCCGTACATCACGCGCGATCCGACATCGTGCAGGGTCGCGCCGAGGGACGAGGACAGCAGCATTCCGGCGGTGACCGCCTGGAAGAGAAGCGCCAGGGTCTGAACGGCGATGGCGACGTTCAGGAACGTGAATCTGCCCGGTGCCGTCGTCGTCTGTGTAGCCATGATGTGGTCCCCTCTTCTGCCGTGCGGCGGTGGATCGGTAGTGTCTCGACAGTCCGACGACGCAGGCCCTCGAAATGTCAGGCGGCGAGGCCCCGACCAACGAGCACCGATCACCGATCACCGAGAACCAGGAAGCGGTCGCGAGATTGAACACCCCATCCGAGCCGGACCTGAGCACGATCGTCAGCGAGCGGCGCCATCTGCTCAACCTCGCCTATCGGCTGCTGGGTTCACTGTCCGAGGCCGAGGACGCGGTGCAGGAGACGTACACCCGCTGGTACGCGATGCCGAGGCAGCAGCAGGAGGCCATTGCGTCGCCCGGCGCCTGGCTCACGACGGTCGCCGGCCGTGTCTGCCTGGACGTGCTCGGCTCGGCCCGGGCCCGGCGCGAGCGCTACGTCGGCGCGTGGATACCCGAGCCGCTGCCCGATCGCACGGAGTGGGCCGGGGTGCGTGCCGGTGACGGCCGGACGGAGCCGGACGACCCCGCCGACCGGATCACCCTGGACGAGTCGGTGAACATGGCCTTCCTCGTCGTACTGGAATCGATGACGCCGGCCGAACGCGTGGCGTTCATCCTCCACGACGTCTTCCGCTACAGCTTCGCCGAAGTGGCCGAGATCGTGGGCCGGACGCCCGCGGCCTGCCGGCAACTGGCGTCCTCGGGCCGCCGGCGCATCCGCGACGCACGGACTCCGGCGGCTCCGGCAGCCGGACAGGCCGGTCTCGTACGGCATTTCAAGGAGGCCTGGGAGTCCAAGGACATCGAAGCCCTCATCGGCCTCCTCAACCCCGACGCCACGATGACCGCGGATGGCGGCGGCCTCGTCGGCACGGTCCTGCGTCCCGTCGAAGGCCACAAGAACATCGCCCAGTACCTGATCCACATCGCCGACAAGGCCCCCGGACTGACGCTCCTCGAACGGACCGTCAACGGTCGGCCCGGTCTGGTCGCCCAGCACGCCGGCGTCCCGGTGACCGTGGCCGCGTTCGATGTCAGCGGCGGCCGCATCAGCCGCATCTGGGCGGTCCGCAACCCGGAGAAACTCCGCGCATGGACCCCGAACGAACCCTCCTGATCGTGGCGGACCGTGGCGGCGCACACGACCATGCCCTGCATGGACTCAGGCGGGCACGTGCCCTTCGATGAACGCAGCACACTGCTCGGCGCTCTTCGCCACCTCCGTCTCACGGTGGAAAGGAAGTGCGCGGGCCTGGACGCCGAACAGCTGGCCCGGCGCTCCCTGCCACCGTCCACGATGTCGCTGCTGGGCCTCATGCGGCACTTGGCAGAGGGTGAACGGCACTTCCGCCGGATGGCCGGCGAAGACGCCCCCGGGCTGTACCGCACCGTCGAAGACCGCGACGCCGACTGGAACGGCGCGACGCCCGACCCGGTGGTCGTCGAGGACGCCCGGCGCCAGTGGCGGGCCGAGGCGGAGCTCACCGACCGGTTCACAGCCGGCCTCGCCGACCTCGGTACCCCACTCGGCGGGGAGGTGCCGCTGCGCGAGATCCTGATGGCGCAGATCACGGAGTACGCCCGGCACTGCGGCCACGCCGACCTCCTCCGCGAGCGGATCGACGGCCGATGATCGGCCTCCACGCCCCGCCTCGACCCCCTCCGCGTACGAGGGGCCACTGTAAGTGAAACCAGCAGGTCACCTTCCCCGGGAAGCGGGCAACGGGTTCAGGCGGGCCGCACGAGCCTCTGCTCCGCGGGGCACGGCCCCGCGCAGGCATCGGGGTCAGCGGGTTCCTGGGAGGCCGCAATGGCTGCCGCGAGGCAGGCTGTTTTCATGGGCTCACATCCTTGCTCGCCCTCTCGGCCGGGATCGCCGCCGCGCACCGGACCGGGCGGTCACGGCCAGGTCCTGTTCACCGTGGCGCAGTGCGCACCCTTCGTGATCGCGCTGGGCGTGCTGGGCATCGAGCTCTCACCCGCTCATGATCTGGTCACCGGTCCCGTGCTCACCACGACGCCGGCCCTGGCCGCACTGACGATGGGCCCCATCGGCACGCTGTCCGCCGCAGCCCTCGCCGCGGGTGTGAACGCGACCTCCGCGACCTACAACCAGTCGTGGGGAACCCAGACCCAGCTGATCATCGGTAATTTCCTGGGGATCATCGTCGTGTCCGTGGCCAGTGTCATCCTGAGCAACGCGGTGCGCACGCGCAGGCAGAGCGAGCTCGACCAGGTCCGCCGGATCGCAGTGGCCGCGCAGGAGGTCGTCCTGCGGCCCGTCCCCGAGCTGCTGGGACCCGTACGGGCCGCCAGTCTGTGCCTCGCGGCCGGGACGGGGGCCCAGATAGGCGGCGATCTGTACGAGGCCGTCCAGACGCGCTACGGCGTCCGGCTGATCGTGGGGGACGTGCGGGGGAAAGGGCTGTCCGCCATACGTGCGGTCGCCGTGGCACTGGGAGCGTTCCGCGAGGCCGTTCACTACGAAGGCGAGCTGCAGGAGGTCATGAACCACTGCGCGGCCGCGCTGCGGCGAGAGGCGGCCGTACCGGGTACCTACTCCCAGGCGGAACTTCCCGAAGTCCTCCTGGAGGGGTTCACCACCGCGCTCATCGCCCAGGTGCCGGACGAACAGGTGGTGCAGCTGGTCAACCGCGGCCATCCCCCTCCGCTGATCCTCCACCGGGGCGCGGTCCAGGCCCTGGCGCCCACGTCCCCCCTGCCGCCGCTCGGTCTCGAAGACCTCGTCACCGGCCCTCCGCCCGAGCCCGACAGCTATCCGTTCCTGCCCGGGGACCGCTTGCTGCTCTACACGGACGGTGTCATCGAAGCCCGCAACCGTGACAACGACTTCTTTCCCCTGCCGGAGGCCATGGAGCACGTTCCCGTCGGCACCTCCCCGCAGGACATCCTGAACGAGCTCCACCAGGCCCTGATGCGCCACACCGACGGTCGGCTGGCCGATGACGTGGCGATGATCCTCATCGACCGGCTCGCATGAAACAGCCACGCGTCGACGGCGCCCACGCGCCGTCGACACGTCCGCCCGGGGCGTCAGGCGCGGCAGCGCAGCATTTCCAGCGGGGGGTTGGCGTACAGGTCGGCCCAGTGGTCCGCGCCGAACTCTCGTATGCCGGCCTCGGACACCTCCACCGGGACCCAGGTCAGCTCGCTGAACCCGGCCGCCTGCAGGCACTTCTCGTAGACGTCGCGGCGCGGGCGGTTGGCGATGAAGGAGACCGGCGGGTCGAGCAGTGCCGTGGTCCGGACCTGCGGTCCCGTCTCGACCTCATCGCCGGTGAGCTCGCTGCGGAAACCGTACTTCTCCGGGGACGGCCCGTCGAAGCGGAAGTCGGGCGACTGGTTGAGCAGGAACAGCTCGGCGCCGGGCTTCAGGTTCCGGTGGATGCGGCGGCACATCAGCTCGGTGGTGGCGATGTCCGGCGCGTAGTTGAGCAGCTGGACCGCCAGGCCCACGTCGAAGGGCTGCTCGAAGGTCCGCAGGTCGGACACGTCGCCCACCTCGTAGCGCACGCCCAGCGGATGCTGCTCCTCCAGCTTCTGCGCCACGGCGACCATCTCGCCGGAGATGTCGATGCCGAGGACGTCGGTGGCGCCGCGCCGCTTGAACTCCCGGCTGTAGAAGCCGGTGCCGGAGGCCAGGTCGAGGACCGACTTGCCGGTCACGTCCCCGACGAGGGCCAGGAAGCCGGGCACCACCGCGTACTGCTCCAGAGGCAGGGCCTTGAACCCCTCGTAAGCCTCACCGATCTCGTCGTACTGCTGCTGCGCACTCATCGTGGCGTCCTCCCCGTTGTGTTTCACCATGTCAACGGCCCCGGCTGCGCCCGCGATCAGGGCGTGCCGTGGCCTATGGCTGGCAGTCTCTCCCAACGTGGCAGACCGTCACTCTTGGCGGAAACAACAAAAATATGGACACCGTCCCGGCCTCCCGTACAGAGGGAAACTGCCGGGCGGAGCGCGCCGCTTGACAGGTCGTTGGGGCATCAGCCGCGACGATGGCGGTCGCGTTGATCGATACTTGGCCGACGACCTTCCGGCACGGTGGAAAGGACCCCTTGATGACCACACCGCGGGACTTGTTGATCATTGCCATGGACTTGGGGTCCGGTCGCCCTGCCGAACCGGGCGACCTGTCACTCGCGCTCGCCGGGGCCGAAGCGATCGACCTCCTCGCCGCCCGGGCCATCAGCCTGGACGTGGACCGGATCGTGCCGGGCCACCGGCCGACGCTGACCGATCACCTGCTGGACGAGGCAGCCGCGTCGCTCGTCCGGGAGGCGCCGTACGAGTCGGTCGACGACTGGCTGTGGCGCAGGGGCCGTAACCTGTCCGCCGTCTACGAGGCCGCCCTCGAGGCGGAAGGCGAGCTCGTCCGGGAACGCCGACGGGGGATCTCTTTCCGGGCCGGTCAGCTCGAGGTGGCCGATTCGCCGGCCCGCCGCCGGGCCGCGGACCGCTGGGCATCGGACGAACCCGCCCTCGTCAACCTTGCGGAGGCCGTGAAGGTCAGCGGCGGGCGGACTGGAGAGACTCCGGAGGTGGCCGACGACGCCGTCGCGACCGTGCTGGCCGCCGTCAACGACGCGTTGGTGGAGCTGGCGGCCGTACGGCAGCGCCGCGCCATCGAAAACGCGGCCTTCGACAACATCTGGCGAGGTGGCGCCGGATGACGAGGGAGCGCCGGTAGCCGTTCCCGACAGCCCCGTGGGGCCCGCGCGACGGAACCGTCACCGCCGCATACGAGAGCTGTAACGGTCCTCGCGGGGGCGTGAATGCGGAGACAGGGCGGGCATCCTGTCCAGACCGATCCCAGCACGTCTGCAGCCACGGGGGCTCGTGATGCGCACTTTCCGCCAGACCACCCACGCCCGGACGCTCGGCTCCCTCGGCCTCGCCGCCGCCGCGCTCCTCGCCGCCACGGCCTGCGGGCCGGGCCACGACAAGGCGGGCGCCACCCCGCCGCCGAACTCCTCCCCCTCTCCTTCGGCGTCGCCTTCCACCCCGTCGGCCTCCGCGCCGTCCTCCGCCAAGCCCGCCGCTTCCGCTTCCTCTTCCCCTTCCGAACCGGGTCGTCCGGGCGAGGCCGAGGGCGACTCCAAGGGCATCGACGGCAACTGTCCCGACGAGTACACCGACGTCACGGTGGAATGGGCGGTGCCGCCCACGAAGGACGACTCGAAACTCCTGCTGACCGTCACCAACACGGGCACGAAGCCGTGCACGCTGCGGTCCTACCCCGTACTCCGGCTGGAGGACGGCCACGGCCGGCTCGTGGGAGTCTTCGCGGACTCCAAGCCGCAGAAAGAGGTGACCCTCGCCCCCGGCAAGGAGGCGTACGCGGGTCTGCTCCTGCGCCAGAGCAACAAGGACGCCGGCACCCTCGTGAAGAACATGGCACTGGCACCCCACGGACAGAGCCCCCGCGACAACACGGGCGAAGGCGTGCTGCTGAGGATGCCGGAGGGCGGCGTGTACGTGGACGACAAGGCCCGCGCGACGTACTGGAACAGCAGCTCGGAGGCGGCCGTGTCACCGCTGTTCGCCCACTGACGGCCGCCTGACGGCTCCTGACGGCGCCCCTGTTATGGTGCGCCGATGTCATCGATCAAACAGTTCCAGGTCACCTTCGACTGCGCAGAGCCCGAGCGCCTCGCGCGTTTCTGGTGCGAGGTGTTGGGGTACGTCGTCTCACCGGTGCCGCAGGGGTTCGACACGTGGGACGACTACCACCGCTCGCTGCCGCCCGAGCACGAAGTGCAGTGGTTCTCCTGCGTCGATCCTTCGGGGGTGGGCGCGCGCCTGCTCTTCCAGCGCGTTCCCGAAGGCAAGGTCGTCAAGAACCGGGTGCATCTCTGCGTGCGGGCCGGCACCGGGCTGGTGGGTGACGAGCGCCTCGCCACGCTCCGGGCCGAGTGCGATCGACTCGTCGCGCTCGGCGCGGTGCACGTGCGAACGCTGCTCGCCGATGGCACCAACGAGTCGTGCATCGTGATGCAGGACATCGAGGGCAACGAGTTCTGTCTCGACTGAGCATCCTCGGTGGGGGCTCGACACCTGTGGAGGTCTGGAGCGCATGGTTTCGGTAGTGCAGAACGTGGCGATCGACTGTATGGATGCCTACGAACTCGCCAGGTTCTGAAGCGGTGTGACGGGCCGTCCGATGCAGCCGGAGGTCAGACCGGGTGACCGGGAGACGCAGGTGCTGCTGGCGGAGGGCCCGGTGCTGTACTTCAACCAGGTGCCGGAGGCGAAGACGATCAAGAATCGGATCCACCTGTGTCTGCGCCCCGAGACCACGCGCGATCAGGAGGTGGACCGGCTGCTGGGTCTCGGCGCCGCGTTCGTCGCCGATCGCCGGAATCCCGATGGTTCGGGCTGGGTGGTCCTCGCTGATCCCGAAGGCAACGAATTCTGCGTTCTGCGCAGCGAGTCGGAAAGAGCCGCCATGGATACCGTTTCCTGACGCTGACGCGCCCCTCCCCGCCCGCACGTCCTCACCCAGACCGATTGTCAGTGGTGGGTGAGACGGTAGGAGCATCAAGTCGGAACGAGGGGGAGCGGCCATATGTCCGGAAACCAGAACTACATCAATCACGTTGCCCTTGTGTTGGATGCCAGTTCCTCCATGTCGCATCTGAGCGGCAAGGTCGTCGAAGTCGCCGACCAGCAGATCGCCTACCTCGCCCGCCGGTCGAGGGAACTGGACCAGGAAACCCGCGTCACGGTGTACGTCTTCGCCGACAAGGTGGAGTGCGTCATCTACGACAAGGACGTACTGCGGATGCCTTCGCTGAAGCAGCTGTACCGGGTCGGCGGAATGACGGCTCTGCTGGCGGCCTCACTGAAGTCGCAGCGGGAACTGGCACAGACCGCTCAACTGTACGGCGACCACAGCTTCCTGACGTTCGTGCTGACCGACGGGCAGGAGAACGCCAGTCATCGCTGCCCGGACGCCCCTGCCAGGGATCCGCGTGAACTGGTGAAGGCCGTGGCCGAGATGATCGCGACGCAGCAGGACAACTGGACGCTGGCCGTCCTCGTGCCGGACCAGATGGGCAAGCGCGAGGCCATGCAGTGCGGCTTCCCGAAGGAGAACATCGCCGTCTGGGACGCCACGAGCACTCAGGGGCTGGAGGAGGCCGGGCAGGTCATCCAGCAGGCCACCGAAAAGTTCATGGTGGGCCGCGCCCAAGGCATCCGGGGATCGCGGGCGGTGTTCTCCACCGGCGCGGAGGCGGTCAACAAGGACACCATCAGGGCCGCCGGTCTCACTCCGGCGAATCCGTCCGACTACCAGTTGATCCCGGTGGCCCGTGACGCGGCGATCCGGGACTGGGTCGTCGAATCCGGACACACCTACCGCACCGGTGGCGCGTTCTACCAGCTGAGCAAGCCGGAGAAGATCCAGGCGCGGAAGCAGATCGCGGTACTGGAGAAGAAGACGGACCGGGTGTACACGGGCCCGGAGGCGCGAGCGCTGCTCGGCCTGCCGAACACGGAAGCACGCGTCAAGCCTGACCACAACGACGAGTTCACGATCTTCGTACAGAGCACGAGCGTGAACCGGAAGCTCGTACCGAACACGCGGCTGCTGCTGATGGTGTGACGGCGGGCCGGAGCGACCGCTGCGGGGCAGCTCCGTGCGACGGCACGGCGCACGGGGGGGCGGAGGGGATCCCTCCCCGGAAAACAGCGAGACGAGACGGTCCGGCCCGCATTACGCTGGTTCCATGTGCGTGCACTACTTCTTCCTCTGATCCGTCGCACGATCCGGTCAAACCGTCGTGCGACCGGTTCGTGCTGCCCCTCGCCAGGAAGCAGGTTCACGCCCCCAGAGGATTCCCATGCACCCCACCCGGCCCACCACGAGCGCTGTCCCCTCCACCGCGCCCGTCTCCCAGCTCGCCCTCAGCGACGTCTCGAAGGCGTACGGCGACCGCGTCGTGCTCGACCAGGTCTCCTTCACCCTGCGCCCCGGTGAGAGGGCCGCCGTCATCGGAGAGAACGGCTCCGGCAAGTCGACCCTCATGCGGCTGATCGCCGGGGCCGAGGCACCCGACCACGGCCAGATCGTCCGCAGCTTCCCCGGTGGCGTCGGCCACCTCGCGCAGACCCTCGACCTCGGGCCGGAGCACACGGTGCGCGACGCCGCCGACGCCGCCCTGCACGAGCTGCGGACGCTGGAGCGCCGCATCCGGACCGCCGAGGCCGCACTCGCCGACGCCGGGCCCGCCGCACTCGCCGCGTACGGAGATCTGGTCACCGCATACGAGGCCCGCGACGGCTACACGGCCGACGCCCGCACCGACACGGCCCTGCACGCCCTCGGTATCGGGCACATCGGCCGCGAACGGACCCTCGGGTCGCTCTCGGGCGGCGAGCAGTCCCGGCTCGCCCTCGCCTGCGTGCTCGGAGCGGCCCCGGAACTGCTGCTGCTGGACGAGCCGACCAACCACCTCGACGAACCGGCCGTGGCGTGGCTGGCGGAGCGGCTCCGCGCACACCGCGGCACGTTGGTCGTCATCACGCACGACCGCGCGTTCCTGGACGCCGTGGCGACGACCGTACTGGAGGTGGACCGCGACCTGCGGACCGTCACCCGGTACGGGGACGGCTGGGCGGGCTACCGGACCGCCCGCGCCGCGGCCCGCCGGGCCCGGGAGCAGCGTCACCAGGAGTACCTCGGGGAACTCGCGCGGACGCGGAGTCTCGTCGAGGCCGCCGGGCACCGGCTGGCCGCCTCCGGCAAGGACCCCAAGCAGGGCTTCGGCAAACACCGCCGTTCGCACGAGGCCAAGCTGTCCGGGCAGGTCAGGGCAGCCCGGCGGCATCTGGACCACCTGCTGCGCGAACCGGTGGCGGCGCCGCCCGCGCCCCTGCGGTTCACCGCGCGGATCGACGAGGACGGCGGAAGCCTGCCGGAGGACACGCCCTTCGTGGCGGAACTGGCCGGGGTCCGGGTCGGCGGACGTCTGGCCGTACCGGAGCTGTCGATCGGCCCGGGTGCCCGATTGCTGGTGTCGGGCCCGAACGGGGCCGGCAAGTCCACGCTGCTTCGGCTGCTCGCCGGTGAACTCGCCCCCGACCGGGGCACGGTGCGGTGCGGGACGTCCGTCGGCTACCTCCCGCAGGAGGTCGCCTTCGATCCGGGACGGCAGCCGCTGCTCCACGGCTTCGCGGCCGGACGTCCGGGCGACCCGGAGGAGTACGCCGAGGAGTTCCTCGGCCTCGGGCTCTTTCGCGCCGAGGACCTGCACGTGCCCGTGGCCGCGCTCTCGGTCGGCCAGCGCCGCCGACTGGAACTGGCCCGGCTCGTGACGCGCCCCGCCGGACTGCTCGTACTCGACGAGCCGACCAACCACCTGTCCCCGGCGCTGGTCGAGGAGCTCGAGGAGGCCCTGGCCGCCTTCCGCGGCGCGGTGGTCGCGGTCTCCCACGACCGCCGCTTCCGCTCCGCCTTCACCGGCCCCGGACTGGAGCTCTGCGCGGGCACCCCCGTAGCGGGCTCCGTACGACATGTCTGAGGTCTGTCCGGCGCATCACGAGCGAAGCTCGGAGGCCGGCTGATGCCGGCCTTCCTTCTCCCGATGCTCGGAATCGGCATCGGCGCCGTCACCGTCCTCGTCACCGCCTTCCGCCGCAGAAGCCATCGCAAGCGGTTGCTCGCCGAACGCCAGGGCTCCGCTGGTGGCCACCCCGCACACCCCGGCCCTGGCTCCGGTGCCGGCCGACAGTGAATGCCGCCTTGCTCCGAAGACCGGCCGTCGGCTGGAGGGCGGGTCGGGCGGTCACGGCCCTGTGGGTGGCAGGGGCTCGGGTGGCACCGCTGCGCCGCGATGCTTGATGGTGACGGCCAAAGCCTTGGCCAGCGCCACGGGGTTCAAGAAGTGCAGCGGACCGATCAGGCGGGACGCGAACAGGTGCATGTGGCGCGCCAGCGCCGCATCGCGCGCGGCCGCCGAGAACATCAGCCGCTCGACGGGATTGAACGGGCGGGCCTTGGCAAAGTCGGCGGCCAGGTACTGGTGGCCGCGCAACCGGCGCCGGTGCCTGCGGGCGTACACCGCGAGCGAGCCGTCGAGGTCGCCCCGGCCGGTCGCGGCCGAGGCGACCGCCTCCGCCAGCCACTGCGCGGACTGCAGAGCCCACCCGCAGCCCACTCCCCACAGCGGATCGCCGGTCAGGGCGGCGTCGCCGATGAGTGCGATGCCCGGTGCGGTCGGCTTGCGGCTGTGCAGCGGGTAGTTGACCGTGCCGATGATCTTCGTGACGCGCTCGGCGGAGTCGATGGGCGGGGCCTCGGGCAGGGCGCGGACGAATGCGGAGAAGCTGCCCTCCAGGTCTTCCCGGAAGGCCGGCAGCCGCTTCTTCTCCGGGAGCACCGCGATGACCGTCACCCCGTCGTCATTGGGGAACGCGTACGCCATGTCGGGCTCCAGGAACCAGGCCTGGGCGATCCCGCCGTGCAGCGGAAGATCGCGGAAGTGCGCGAGATAGCCGAACCGCTCGTTCTCGTACTGCCGAACAGGCACCCCGGCGAACTGCGCCACCGCCGAGTCCTTGCCATCGGCGCCGACCACCAGGCGGGCCCGGATCTCGCGCTCGCCCTGCGGTGTCGACACGCGCACACCCGACGTTCGCCCGGGTGCGCCGACCAGGCCGGTGACGCGGTGGCCGAGGAGCAGATCGACACCAGGGGTTTGCGCCGCACGGGACCTGATCAACGGGTCGAGGGTGCTGCGCCGGACGTTGTACGCGTACGGCAGCTCGGGACCCTGCGGCGCGGCCCGCGGCTCGATCCATCCCCAGCGGGTGTACCAGCGGGCCTGGTTGCGGACGGCTCCCGCCTTCTCGAGGGCGGGGACGAGACCGAGTTCGTCCAGGACGGGGTAGGCGCAGGCCGTGAGGGAGTGGGTGCACAGCACTTTGTACGCTTCGGGGTCCGAGCGGCGTTCCAGCAGTGCGACGCGGACACCGCGTCGAGCCAGCAAGATCGCCGCGGCGCTGCCGGCGAGTCCGGCTCCGCTGATGACGACGTCGTACGCGTAGGCCGCGCTCTCGGGCTCGGTCATGCGCTGAGCTCCCTTCGGGGTGTGGTGCCGTTCGTGGGAGTGGTGCAGTCCAGTGCTGTCAGGTACATGATCGGTTTGTCAAGGGTTGGGATCGGGTTGCGGATCGGGGGCTCTGCGGGGCCGGTGCCGTGCCGGCGCGGTGCCTGTTCCGTACGCTGGCGGCATGCGCATGCGCCCCACTCTGAGCTGGACCCCTACCACCGAGGACCTGCGGCCCGGCACCACGGACCTCGAGCCGGTCGCCGATGCGCTGAGGGCCGGCGGTGTGCTGGTGCTCAGCGGGGCGGGCATCTCCACCGAGTCGGGCATCCCCGACTACCGGGGTCAGGGCGGGAGCCTGAGCCGGCACACCCCGATGACCTACCAGGAATTCACCGCCAGCGCGCGGGCCCGGCGCCGGTACTGGGCGCGCAGCCACCTCGGCTGGCGCACGTTCGGCCGCGCCCGGCCCAACGCCGGGCACCGCGCCGTGGCCGCGTTCGGGCGGCACGGTGTGCTCGCCGGTGTGATCACTCAGAACGTCGACGGCCTGCATCAGGCCGCCGGCAGCGAGGGCGTCGTGGAACTCCACGGGAGCCTGGACCGGGTGGTGTGCCTCTCCTGCGGCGCCTTCGGCTCGCGCAGGGAGCTCGCCCGGCGGCTGGAGGAAGCCAATGCCGGTTTCGCGCCGGTGGCCGCCGGCCTGAACCCGGACGGTGACGCCGACCTCACCGACGAGCAGGTCGGTGACTTCCGCGTGGTCCCCTGCTCGGAATGCGGCGGCATCCTCAAACCGGACGTGGTGTTCTTCGGCGAAGCCGTACCCCCGCGGCGGGTCGAGCACTGCCGCACGCTGGTCAACGAGGCGACCACACTGCTGGTCCTCGGGTCCTCACTGACGGTGATGTCCGGGCTCCGGTTCGTCCGCCAGGCGGCCCGGGCAGCCACGCCCGTGCTGATCGTCAACCGGGACCCGACCCGCGGCGACCGGCACGCCGTGACCCGGGTCGCGCTCCCCCTCGGGACCGCCCTCACCACCCTGGCCGCCCGCCTGGACATCCCCGTCGACGACCGGACGGGAGCCTGAGCCGGGTCGGGACGCCATGAGGGACCGCCGCTCACCGCGCCGGGCCACGAGCGGCTTCCCGGCGTTCCCCGTCAGCCGGCGCCCGGCCCCTCGAGGGTGTTCCACGCCAGGTACTGCCTGCGCCGCTGCTCCAGAACGTCATCCACCGCGCTGCGCACCCGGCTCTCTCCCCTCGCGCGGGCCGCCTCCCGCCGCGCCTCTTCACGGTGCTGCTCGTCGCCGTCCTGCCGCGCCACGGACGCTGCCGCCTTGCGCCACTCGTCCACCGACCACCACAGCTCCGCGCAGGCCGCGGCCTCCTCCGTGCGGATTCCCAGGGCCCACCAGATCTCTGCCGCGTACGCCTTGACATGCACGGATTCCCGGAGCTGCCGCAGCAGGCCGAGGACGGTCCCGACCGAGGCACGTGGCGCGCCGTCGACCTGTCCCCCGCTCGGCCCCCGTGCATGCCGCATCGCATCGACCGCCGCTGCGACGGCGTCCGGTGACGCAGGAAGCGCCAACGACTCCACGGCCGCCAGGACCTCCTCCTCACTCGGAGCGTACGTCCCCCGATCCTGCCCGCTCGTACCCACCACGGTCCCCCTCGTCGTTCCCGAGCTCCGGCATCCCGTGCAACGGTACGAACTCACGCCCTCGCGGGGGAAGTCAGGCCGCGGCGTTCCAGGCGGTCGTCAGCCCGTCCAGCCACGCGGGCGGCAGCTCCGCCACGTCCCACTCCTCGCGCAGCTCGTGCGGCGCGGCGAGGAGCCGCTCCAGCACGGCGATGCTGGTGGCGGAGTGCAGGAGCGAGTAGCGGCCGTGCATCGTGATGGTGCTGTCCGGCCCGTACGCCGCGAACAGCCGCTCGAGACGGGCCCGGTGGGCCGTGGTGAACTCCGTCAGCCGCCCGGCGTACCGGGCGCGCTGCCGGGGGCCCATCGTGCCGAGGACGGCGACGAGCACCTCTTCGGTCACTTCCGGATCCAGCTTCGAGCCCGCGGTGAACGACAGGTACAGCGGTGTGACGGCCACCCGTGCCCGCTCCACCTCCATACGCCCGGCCCGAGGACGCTCCCCGGCGGGGCCCAGCCCCTCCGTCCCCACGACCCGCACCAAGGTCCGCTCGACGACGGCCCCCAGCTCCTCCAGCAGGCTGCCGGCGCCGTCGAGCCAACCCGACTCGTACGCCTCGCCCTTGTCGCCCGGCGCGCTCCGGGCGCCGCTCAGCTCCTCGTGCGCGAGAGCCAGCGCACCCGCCTCCAGGAGCCCGATCAACTGCCCCGCATCACCGGAAGGGACCCCCGCCCGCGCGAGGAGCTGCAACAGCGTCACCCTCGCGTTGTCGACACTGACCTCGTCCGGCCACTGCCTTCCCTCATCGGCCGTGCTCATCGATCCTCCTCATCGCTCGGGTGGTGCGGATGCGACGCATCGCTCCCTCGACGGTCCAACGCCCGACGGCCGGGCGGTGCTCCCCGGCGGCGCCGCGGGGGCGGTCGGCACCGGTACCGCCCCCGACGTTCTCGCGCGCTGCCCACAGGCATCCAATCAGCCCGATCACGGAACGGCCGCCGACCCCCCAACCCGGTTGCGCCGCGGCTCTGGGGGGACTCGCTCACGAGGAGGAGGAATGCGGGACTTCTGGACCGCTCTCTACCGGGCGGCCGACGAGGCTCCGGCTGTCTGCGGCGTCCAGCCCGGATCGCGCCCGCTCAGCCCCACGGCCCGGTCCAGCAGCGGGGCGTCGTCGGGGACGGGCACGACCGCTCCGAAGATCTCCGCTCGGCCCTCGTCCTCGACGGACGCCAGCAGGAACGCGTGCGAGGCGCGCAAAGCGGCCTGATCGGGTGCGTACTCCTGGCCGGTGGCCCGGGCCAGGTCCCAGCCGTGGATCACGAGCTCGTCGACGGCCACCTCGCCCGCGATGTGGCCGGGCAGGTCCACTCCGCCCGCGCGGGTCATGCCGGTCCAGGCGGCCGGATCGCGCCAGGCCTCGGCCAGTTCGCCGAGGACCCGGGGCAGTTCCTCGCGCCAGTCGGCAGGCAGGGAAGGCGCGGCTGCGTCGGGGGCGGTGTCCGTCGTGGCGCCCAGGTCCTTGCGGGCCGCATCACGGAAGGCGACGGCGAGGCCTGCGATGTGGCCCAGCAGGTCGCCGACCGTGTAATCGGGGCAGGGCGTCGGGCCGGCGAGGCGGGCGTCCGGGACGCCGGCCGCGAGACGGGAGACGATCCGGGCCTGCGGCCCGAGGTCGAGAAGGGTCGTATCGGTCATCTGCCGCTCCTCCGGAACGATGGCTGTGAAGGGTAGACCGACGGCGGAGTCCAGATTCATCGACACACGGGTCCTGCCGCGCCGACCCTTGCCGCAGATATCGATTATCGATAGGTTCTCATCGTGAAACGATCGATGGAGGGGCAATGGGAAAGCTGATGGTGCTCGCGCTGCGTGCCGTGCTCGTGGCGCTGCTGGCCGGCTCGGTGTTCGTGCAGGCAGTGATGGTGCCGCTGTTGGCCGCGGATCTGGGCGATCTCGACGGGGACCTCGCGCACCTGCGCACCCCGATCCTCGTGATCGTCCTCCTGGGCGTCCTGACGGTGCAGGTGGTCCTGGTCTGCGTGTGGCGGCTCGTGACGATGGTGCGACGCGGAACGGTGTTCTCCCACGCCGCCTTCCGGTACGTGCACCTCGTCATCGGCGCGCTCGTGGCGGCCGCCCTCGTGGTGTTCTCGCTCGGGGTCGTCCTGGCGCCGGGCGAGGCCGTGCCCCCGGGCGTGGTCCTCCTCATCGGCGGGGCCGGCTTGGCGGTCCTGGGGGTCGCGCTCATCGTGCTCGTCCTGCGGATGCTGCTGGCCCAGGCCGTCGCGCGCGACGTCGAGGCGGCGCGGATGCAAGCCGAGCTCGACGAGGTGATCTGATGCCGATCGTCGTCGACATCGACGTGATGCTGGCGCGGCGGAAGATGTCCGTGGGGGAACTCGCGGAGCGCGTCGGGATCACGCCCGCCAATCTGGCCGTACTCAAGAACGGCCGGGCCAAAGCGGTACGGTTCACGACCCTGGCCTCGCTCTGCGAGGTACTCGAGTGCCAGCCGGGGGACCTGCTGCGCTGGGAGGCCGGGACCGGGGGCGCCGAGGAAGGGTGACCTCGGCGTCGCCGCGCCGGCCGGGACCGGACCACGCGCGCAGTGCGCACGCCGGCTCCCCCTGCTCACCCCTGCTTGCTCCCGCTTGCTCCGGCTGACTCCGGCGGCACGCCCCGGCCGGATCGGCGGCGCAGGCGTCCGCGCAGGCGACCCGTGCGCCGGCTGCGGGTGTGGTGGTCCAGTTCCTCCAGCAGGCGCTGCGAACGTTTGTCCACGCCCAGTTCGTCGAGGACCCGGTCGATCTCCGCGAGCAGTGCGCCGCGCAGCTGCCACTGGGCCGGGTCCTGGCCGACGTCGGCGAGCAGCAGTTCGGCGAGCCGGTCGCGGTGCCCCCTGGCCACGGCCAGCTCCCCCGTCAGACGGGCCTCGGCCTCTTCCGCGTTGGCGCTGACCTGTGCGGTGATCAGCTGGGCGAAGCTCTCCACGGCGAAGGCCGTGTGCACGAGCACCTGCCGTAGCGCGATCGTGGTCTCCGTCCCGAAGAGCGGACCGTCGGGGCGCGCCTTGGCCAGGTCCGTCAGCGTCCGGCAGGCCACGCGGAGCACCACCGCGCAGATCTCCAGGGTGTCCAGGCCCGTCCGGAGCACCAGCCGGAAGAGCAGACCCTCCTTGACCCGCGGATTGAGGCGGAGACTGTCCTCGGCCTGCCGCAAGGACGCGTCGACCTGCGCGATGTCGTTGTCGAGCCGGCGTGCCTCGTGCAGCCGGGCCGCGGCCTGCTCCACCCGGACGGTCGCGAGGGATTCCTCGCCGAGGTGGTTCAGGAGCCGGCTCATGCGCGTGGCGAGGTCGGTGATGGCGGCGCCTGCCGGGCCGACCCATACGGGCGGCGCGACGAGCAGGTTGACCAGGAGCCCGACCGCAGCGCCGATGAGCGTCTCCAGGACCCGGTCCCAGGCGGTGTCCGCGACCTGGGTGACCCCGAGGACGAGCATCGCGCTGATCGCGACCTCGGGGACGAACTCGTCGACGCGGACCAGGTGGCCCACCACCAGGGAGGCCAGGATGAGCAGGCCCAGGCTCCACCAGGTCAGACCCACCAGCGCGCTGAAGGCGATCGCGATCAGGACGCCGACGACCACGGAGTTCACCCGCCGGATGCTGGTGGTCAGCGTGGAGTAGAGGGTGACCTGGACGACGAGGAGGGCGGTCAGCGGGGCGGTCAGCGGGTTCGGCTCGCTGCTGAGGCGGAGCGCGACGACGTAACTGAGGACGGCCGCCGCGGTGGACCGCAGCGCTTGGACCGCGACGGGATCGCGACGGCGGCGGGCGATGCGGGCGGCGAGGCCACTGATCATTTCCGGCATACCTGCGCGCATTCCCCCGGCGGAGCCGGGTGACGCGGTGCGGGCGGTTTTCTACCCCTCGGCGGCGGCGAAGCACACGCACGAGCACACCCGGGCGCGCGGGAGGACCGGAAGAGGCGCACCGGGGGAGGTGGCCCGGGCGGCTCCCCGCCCATCAGTGCGGCCTCGTGGTCCGCACGGACGGAGCGGGAAGGCCGCGACCCTGTTTCGTGGACAGGAACTCCCGGAACACCCGCGCGGAGCGCGGATTCTTGCTGCACTGCCACACGCCGTGCGGGCAGTAGTCGGTGATGCTGTGGTAGAGCGGTTCGTGCTCGGCGATCCATGCCAGCATCCGTCGCATGTACTCGGAGTTGTCGCCGTTGCGGAACAGCCCCCACTCGGGGTAGGAGATCCGCTTGCCGTGCGCTGCGGCGAAGTCGACCTGCTGCTGGAGTCCGTACGGCTGGTTGACCTGCTCGTCGAAGGTGCGGCCGGGCTCCTGGTCGTAGGAGTCCATGCCGACGATGTCGACCACGTCGTCCCCGGGGTAGCACTCGGTCCAGGCGATGGCGTCACTGCCGCGGTTGGGGGCGAAGTCGAACCGGAACTGCTGCCCCTCCACCGAGCGCATGGCGTCCACGATGCGCCGCCAGTACCTCTTCCAGTTCTCGGGGTCGGGCCGGCACCGGTGGGTGTAGTTGAAGCCGTTCATCTCCCAGCCGAGCACGAGCACCGTGTCCGGCACCCCGAGGTCGACCAGCCGCTCGGCCAGCCGCTGGAAGTGGTGGTCGTACTCGCCCTCCGCGCCGGACCGGATCAGTTCGGCGACCCGGCCGTCGGGAACGCCGGCCTCGTTGCCGGCCAGCATGGGCACGTTCAGGACGAACAGCCGATCGGCCCTCGCCCTGCGCCACTCGGCCCAGCTGCGCAGGGAATCGGGTGCACCCTCGATGTTCGCCCAGGTGTCGCCGGGCAGGTAGGTGTGCCCGGCGCGCAGTTCGGTACCGCCGAGCCAGCGCGAGAGCGCCTGCATCCTCTCGACGCCGGGCGAGCCGTAGTGGAGGTAGGCGCCCACGGCGACCTCGGACCCGGCGTCCCTGCCGGGAGCCTCGTGCGGCGGCAGGGCGAGGGTGCCCCCGGTGGCGAACAGGCCGGCTGCGACCGTGCCCATGCAGGCACCCGCCAGCCGGCGGCCTCGATGGGACATGACGTCTCCACACGCTTCGGGAACCGATGTGTCTGCCAGCGACGTTAGGCATCTCATCCGACTCACGGCCTGCCCGGTGCCCCGATGCTGGGCCATTCGCGGGAGACGGCCCGCTTTCGCTTGGACCGGTCAGGTGAAAACCGCCACCCTCATCCGCATGTCGGCGGCCGATCCGCCGACCGGTCTGCCGGCCTGCCGAGTCGGCCGCAACGCGACGCGACCACCCGGCCGCCGCCCCGACCCGCGCGCCCGGAACGGCTCGGACCGGCCACCCCAGAATGTCCGATTATCGATCCCCTCCGGGGGAACACACCATGCCTTCCCGTCAGTTCACCGAAGGAACCGGGGCGAGCCCGCACGACTCGTCCTCGACCGTCAGAACAACGGCAAGGAGAAACCGTGCGCATTCTCTTCACCGGACCGGCAGCGGCCGGCCACCTCTTCCCGATGATCCCGACCGCGCAGGCCCTGCGCGCCTCCGGCCACGAGGTGCTGTTCGCCGGCTCCCAGCCGCTGAACGCGCTCCGGCAGGCCGGTTTTCCGATCGTCGAGATAGGCGACGGCCGCACCATCCGGGAGGCGTTCGAGCAGTCCACCGGCGAGGAGGCCCGGTACGTCACGCCCGACATGACCACGGACGAGATCCTCGACAGGGCGGCGCACGGCTTCGCGTTCGTCTCCCGCGCCACCGTGGACGGTCTGCTGGAGGCCGCCGACAGCTGGCGCGCCGATCTGCTGGTCTACGACTCGTTCCAGGCCTCCGCCCCGCTGGTCGCGGCCAAGCTCAAGATCCCGTCGGTCATCCAGAACTTCGGCGTCACGTCCGGCCTGGACATGGTCGGCCGGCTCGCCGCCAACTTCACCGAGGTGTACGAGAAGTACAACGTGGCCGGCCCCGCCGAGCCCACCGCGCTGAACATCGTCCCCGCCTCACTCGGCGGCGACCCGGGCGGCCTGCGGATGCGCTACCTCCCCTACAACGGAGGCGGCATCGTCCCCGCCGAGCTGCTCCGCCGCGGCACCCGCCCGCGCGTCGTCATCACGCTGGGCACCGTACTCACCGAGATGGACGGGGTGCGCGCCATCGTCCGCCTGATCGAGGCCGCCTCGTCGGTGGACGCCGAGTTCCTGCTCGCCGTCGGCGACGCCGACCTCACCGCGCTCGGCACGCTTCCCGACAACGTCCGCCCGCTGCCCTGGGTGCCGCTCGCCGAGCTGCTGACCGCCTCCGACGCACTGATCCACCACGGCGGCTCCGGTACCCTGCTGACCGCCCTGCAGGCCGGCCTGCCCCAGCTCCTGCTCCCCCAGGGCGCCGACCACTTCACCAACTCCGACGCCCTCACCAACACAGGCGCCGCTTTGACCTCCGCCTCCGACGCCGTGGATGCCGCGCTCCTCACCCGCCTCATCACCGACCCGGCCCTCCGCGAGGCCGCCGTCCGCCTTCGGGCGGAGAACGACGCCCTGCCGACCCCGGCCGAAACCGTCCCCGCCCTGGAAGCTCTGGCCTCCGCCTAGCCGGTGGAGTGGGGGGGGGGGGGGGGGGGGGGGGGGGGGGGGGGGGGGGGGGGGGGGGGGGGGGAAGGCACCCAACACCCACCGAACCACAAAACACAACCAC